>JBHLQZ010000004.1:0-38298 GCA_048883065.1 Candidatus Thorarchaeota archaeon
GCAATTTCAATTATTATTACCTCATTATATGTTTCAATATTTGCAGTGTTAATGATTATATCTATAGTTCAGATTGTTTTTGGTTTAATAGGATTAAGTTGCGTGCTACTAATCTCCATTATTTCATTTTATTTTCTTAAAAAAACTCTCAAGGGGGCAAGATTGATTATTACATAGGTGTTGAATATGATAGAAAGAGATCGATATGTTCCTCCTAAAGAAACAAAACCTCAAACCAAAAAGGAACCTCCATTTAAAATAAATTTCATGTTTCTCCTTAACAAACTTTTCTTCCCGCATTTACAAAAAAGAGGAAAAAGAGAATATATTACTGCTCTAATCCTCAGAAGTTCTTTGTATCTTGCGATTAGTTTTGGTTTGTCTATCTTATTTGGAACATTGATGTTTTTCATGGACGACTTATTTATTATTTCTACACTTACTTGGTCTCCAGATCAGATATTAGTTCTACCTTTTGTTTTTATATTTCTTGTAGAACCTTATACAGCTGAAACTCTTGTTACAATATTTATTTTAGTTATATTTCTTCCCTTCTTTATAGCTGGAGTAACAACATCTTATATCTGGAAAAATGAAGCTCGAGATCTGGTTTTAATATCCTCTTTTATCACTTTTACACTTTTTGTTCTTTTACACTTATCCCAAGAATTACTTTTTACCTCATTTAGCAATGTAAGAGCAGCAATTCTTTCGAATTTTATCTATTATGGGTATGTAATGATGTTTGCTTTTTCATTTCTGATTTTTAGTGCATTGGGAGGATATTTAGGTGTCCAAACTGGAAAATTAATTATAAAAGTCAGGACTGTAAAGAAAGGTGCAAAAATTTCTTTTTCCCCCCTAATTTTACCCGAGATGCCCTTATCTGTTAAAACAATATTTGATCTGGAATTGCCTTCTTTAGAAGAAGAAGAGCAGTTTAGCAAGCTTTCCTTAGTTTATTTGAATCAGAAAGTGGAAAGAGTTCTAAGAAAAGCTCGTTCAAAAACCTGTACTTATTTTGCAGATGGAGAATGTGCATACCTTGGATATGTGACTGCAAGTCATAAATATCAAATATGTTTGAGAGAATTTTGGCCAGTTTGCAAAATTTATGCATTTCTAAAACAAAGTTCTAAAATCATAGAAGAAGTTAATAGAGAGGAGAAAAGTGACAGGAAAAATTAAGAAATTCTTCAATTTGAAAATTATCATCATCATTGTTTGTATTATTACGTTTATTTTAGCAAATAGCGCACAACAAAAATATACCAATCTAGATGATGTACCCATTAGTACGCTTATAACTACAAGTACAATTCCTCCTGAAACTACTACAACTCAACCTCCAACACCAACTCAAACAGGTCCAACTTTCCCCACTGATACTCCCTCACAACCTAATGGTGGAGGTATTGATAACGGCAGAGAAGCTTTTATCCCAACACAAATAATCCCCATTGTAATTTCAGTTTTGTTCCTGATTTTAATTGGTCTACTCATATGGAGAAGGAAAAAAGAGATGCAAACTGTTCAACAACAAACACAATATATAAGTGGTGTTGCACGTTCAAGGAGAGAAAAATTAGTTACAAAAATAAAAACACTTGTTGAAATCCTTAATGATTATCTAAAACAAGGAAAGTTTTCGGAAGGAATAATTTATGGTTTCCATCAACTGGATAGTAATATGAAAAGAATCCTAGGTGTAAGCAGAGATTCTCATCTTACTCCAAAAGAATTTTCAAACTCACTAGAACTTCCAGAAGTTATTCCACATCTTGATTGGCTTGTTAATGCTTTTTACCTTGCTAGATACAAGCTTGCAAAAATGGAGTACCAAGATTTGGAATCATTTATACAGAATTTACAGAAAATAAAGAATTTGAGTGTTTCAGGCTCAGATATAGAGATATTGGAGAAAAAACAATTAAGTGATAAAAAATGACTAGACTCAAAAAAGTGATAAATAATGACTAGACTCAAAACCATTTTCTCACAAAGATATTCATCTATGTTTAAAATGGTTATACAAGTATTATTGATTTTCATTCTTATCACACTTCCTTTGAGTTTTAATATTACTAGCTCCAAACCCCCTTATTCGATCAAGGATACTGGATTTGGAGGTTTATCTATCTTCAATGAACAATTAAAACAAGAAGGATATTCCACTACGAGAACTATTTTATCAACCAATCCAATAAGAAATCTGCCTGAATCTTCAATTTTGGTGATTACAGGTGGTTCAAAAATCTATCAAGAAATAGAAAAAATTGAAATCGATGCATTTATCGCTCAAGGGGGAATTCTTCTGCTATTAACAGGGGGTAGACCAACAATTGAGCTAGCTAGATATTTCGGTGTCTATATCTCCTCCTCATATGTTCTAGAAACAGATTCTTATTACAAATCACCTGAAATATTACTAGTGAACTCACCTTTTATTGAGAACTCTACTCTTTGTTTGGCTAGAACTTATGCTATAAGCTATGTAGCAGAAAATAGTCAACAAAGTGAATTATTTGCAGTATCTACACAAAGTACAGCATTTATTGATGCAGATGATGATGGCATTTGGAGTGAAACAGGAGAACCAACGCAACAGCTTAAAGTTGCGACTGCATTTAGAAGAGGTCTAGGTGCTGTTATTATTGTATCATCACTTTCGTTTTTAACCAACGATTTGTATGAAAAAGGCTTTGATAACATAGAGCTAGCACTTTATGTTCTTAATTATTATTCACAAGGAAGCGAAAAACTAGTATGTTTTGAGGAAAGCCATAAAAGATGGCCTTTTGCTTCAACTGATGGTATTATCAATCAATCATACGGTACAATCGTTTTACTAACTAAAACAAAATTGTTTGTTTTTTTGATGGTTCTAATTATTCTTTTTCTATATTATTTCTCTCCAAGATTTTCGGATATTTTTGGTACCACAAAAGAAACGTACAAACAATTTTTATCAGATAGAATTTGGAGTAGAAAGAGAGAACTATATGAAACATTTGGTTCTCCTGTAAAACCAACAGTTGAAGAGAAATATCTCTCAAATTTGTATTTTCAATATGAATTATACCCTAATCATGCTTACAATTTTTATCTTGAAGAGAAGTTGAAATATATACCAACACAATTAATCACATCTAAAGAAAAAGAGCTTCTAGAACAAGCTCTAAGAAAGAAACTAGATAATGAAACGTTTCTATCCCTTTTCTTTAAGCTAGAAGAAATTCAAAAAAGAGGTAGATTATTATGACACAAGTACAAGAAGCTAAAGATATTTTTGAAAAAATAATGGAAGAAATGAAAAAAAGAATAGTAGGAAATGAAGAGGTGATGGAGCTTCTATTCGCATCACTTCTTAGTGGGGGACATGTATTGCTCGAAGGAGTACCTGGTATTGCTAAAACACTTATGGCAAGTACTTTAGCAGAAGTCATTAAAATGGGTTTCAAAAGAATACAGTTTACAAGCGATTTAATGCCTGCTGACATTACAGGTGGTAATATATACGATAGAGAAACAAGTTCTTTTACATTTATTGAGGGCCCAGTTTTTACCAATATACTTCTTACTGACGAAATCAATCGAAGTCCTCCTAAAACTCAATCTGCATTACTAGAAGCTATGCAAGAAAAGCAAGTATCATCTGGAAAAAAAACTTACAAACTTTCTAGACCATTTATGGTTATTGCAACACAAAATCCAATTGAATCCACCGGAGTATATCCTTTACCCGAAGCACAAATAGATCGTTTTTTGGTTAAGATCCCAGTTTATCCACCAACTATAGATGGTGAAATAGATATGTTAGTGATGAAGAGAGAAAAGATGTTTGCAGATGTAAATTCAGTCACTAAGAAGGAAACAATATTGAAGTTAGCTAATGAAGTTGAAAAAAGCGTAGTAGTAAGTAATCAAATTTTAGAGTATGTAGCAAAATTAGTGACCACTACTCGAACTATACCTTCCCTAGCTCTTGGAGCAAGTCCTAGAGGCTCTATTGCGCTTCTAACTTTGAGTAGAACAATAGCAGCAATTCGTGGAAGAGATTTTGTTGAACCTGATGATATAAAATCAATATTCTTCCCAATAATGAACCACAGACTAATTCTTTCTCCTGAAGCTGAAATTGAACAAATAAAAGTAAGTGAAATAATTCAAAATATCCTATCGGAAGTAGAAGTAGTTATCTGAATTCCTTTATCGAAGGATGTAATCAAATGAAAGAAGAGAAGCACTTTGAATTAACAAAAAGTGGTAAAGCATTCATATTGCTAGGAAGTATTTTTGTCATTACAGGCTTGGCCATTGATAACTATATGATAATAATCCCAGGAATTCTGTTCTTAATCGTAATCTCTTCGGCATTTGTAAATTTCTTAATATCACAAAATTATAGATTTGATGCTGAATTAAATGTTTCCAAAGAATATCTAAGAAGTAGGGGATTATTAGCGGTTTCAGCTGTGGTTAATAATAATTCTAAGAAGAAGCTTCGTGTTAAAATTAAATTAGGTTTTTCTTATCATTTTAAAAGCATTGATGTTTCTGAAACACTGTATATAAAACTAAATCCTGAACAGAAAACAAGGTTAGTTTGGGTCCTTCTTGCTGTAAGAAGAGGTAATGGCACAATTGGACCCATAGAAATTTCTCCAGGACCTTTTCAATTTCTTTTTACAAACAAACTAATATTAATGAAATTAATAAATATCAAAATCCTTCCACAGAGACCTAGAATAAACATACCATGGAAAACCAAAAAAGAATTACTCTTAAAAATGGTACATGAATTTGCACAAAGAATTAAAGGAAGAGGTGATGAGTTTTTTGCTCTCCGGGATTATCTTCCTGGTGATGAAGTTAAGCACATCGAATGGTATGCTACAGCAAGACATGATAAACTTATAACTAAAGAGTATGAAGATGAAAGAAATCTCCATTTTCTAATATATTTGGATCTTGGAAGCACGATGTTTGGGCCTAAATTTGAGTATGCTCTATCATCAATAGTTGAGCTTTCTACATTAATAAAAGGAACAAATCATGACCTTGCAGTAATAGGATACTCAGATATGGTTAAACGTTTTATCGTTCCACAAGTGGGAAAAAATGAGCTAAGATTGATGATAAATCTTTATGATATTGAAGCTGTTGGAGTTCAAAGTAATTTTTTTAATGCAGTGAAATTCACCAAATCTAATCATCTTCTCCATTCTATTGCAATAATCTTTTCAGATCTTGAAGGTGATATAAGAAAAAAACTGAAAGGTATTCATTTATTACAATCTATGGGGAGCAGAGTCATTTTTGTAAATTTCTCGACAATGGGTTTCAATATCTTATCCTCACCAAATTGGATAGTTAGTAAAACTCAAGATATGAACTATAGAGAAATCATTAATCATGTTTTCCCTAGTTTAGTAAAAGATGAATATAAAATAAGAGAAAAAGAAGTTAGAAATGCTTTGTATGCAATAGGGGGAGATTATATTGAGATGTTGGGTTACGAAGATAACATTATCCTTTCTCTCTATAGACTTATGAAAAAATATTCCCCAACACAACGAGTATTACAAGAAGCATTGGAGCGAACAAGATGAGAATACGAGACAAAGTCTATGTTGAAGATTGGAAACAGACAATAATTACTGATCCGAGTTCTAAAATTATAGCATATGCACATCATTTATTTGGTGCTTTAGCTATAATTTTGATTGTCGTTCAATCTGCAATAACTTTGAATATTTTCGTATTTTCTCTTTGGTTAGTTCTTGGTATTGTAATTGTTCTTTTAGATTTTTTTAGTGCTAATCATGTAACACTTAAAGGAGAATTAGGCTATGGGATAATGTTTGTCTTAGGAACTGTTGTTTCTTTGATGTTAGGAAATGTAAACTCAATGTTTTTCCCAGATACTCTTGGAAGAATTGATATAATACTTTTCCAAGTTTCAGCTGGATTATGTATTTCTTTGCGTTTTTTGATTGCATTTTTCTACATCGAGTTTTTCACACAAGAATATGAATACATTATTCCTCAATCGAGTTATTCAAAAGAACAAATAAAACTCTACAAAGAAAATCTAACTAAAACTAATTTTGAACATATTGAAATCGAACAAATAGGAGTACTCCAGAAATGGTGGTCTTTATTTCAGAGATTTCTTTGGCCTATAGTGATCATGTTAATACTTGTTATTTTTGCTATTGTTTATTCTCTTCTAATATATTTCCTAATACCTGATGATGCAATTGCAGAGCTAGTTACACGTCCTTCGATGATTATAATAGCTATTCTTTATACAGTTTTGCTAGTTAGAACAAATGCAATACTTCCAAAAATCCAAAAACAAGAAAAATCAGAGGCTGAGAATGAAACAGAAATTATAGAAGATGATGAAGCTAAAGAAGAAATTCATTCTTAATAAATTAAATACTGCTCTTTTTTAGTTCTTCAATAGTTTTAGATCTTCCACAGGATTTATCATTTTCTGGGCAATAGCCGTAGAAATCACAATAAGCACCAAGTTCTTTAAAAATAATTGGTGCTACTTTCTTTACTTCATCTAACATCTTTTCAGCCAGTTTACGAATCTCCCACTGTGATCTGGTACATATCCTTCTGACAAAGAAGTCTACTAAACTATGAGCATTCATAGATACAATAAGTTGAGTAGTAGTTGAATTTGGTAAAACATATCTTGCATCTTCTTTTGTGATTCCACTTTCTGTCATTTTTTGATATAAAGCAAGATTTTGTTTCATTGCTTCTTTGTATTTATCTGCAAAAATAGAATTCTCTATAGAATCTGGAATAACATACTCAAAATTTTCTGCATTTACATAACGTTGAGATTGCTGAGAAAAACTAGCTATTCTTTTTCTGACTAATTGATGACTACACGATCTACTTATTCCAGAAACATAAAAAACAAAAACATTATGCTCAATTATGGACATGTGTCCATTCTTTACTATCTTTCTAAGATATCCTTCAGGTTTCATTTCAGCGCTGTTTTTGATCCCTTCAAAAGTGTTCTCCCCTGAATAGCAGATAACCCCAGCCATTTTGGCTATTAGTTCAGATTCATTCGGATATGATATCAGTTTTACTTGAATAAGATCACTTCCTCTGATTTTTTTGTGCTCTTGAATTATATTCTGAGTTTGAGCGTATTTAATTGTTTTTTAATGAATGTATGATATTATTTAGCTAACATAATGATAGGTTATGAGTGCATCTAGATGAACATAATTTATTTTCAAGTTTATGCTGTTCAGTAACATAATCAAACCAAACTATATTAACACAAACTTTTCTTTCAAGAAATTGTCTTTCCTTTTTGCAAGGGTTTAAATCACAAAAAGTTTTTGAATAAAGTAGAAGTATAGAATCAATAAGGGTAACAATCTGGAGCTCTGGACATTTTAGAAATGAGGAAATACCATGTCTGAAGAACAGAAGAAGGTCAAAAAATTAAAAGCTGGAGTAAGAACGAAAACTAAACCAGCTGTTGTACCAAAGCGTCGAAGAGTAAAGAAGAAAGGCGATCAGTTACCAATTGAGTTACTACCAAAGAAAATAAATAAATGGAATATTATCTTTTCCGCAATCTTTATCGCATTATTGGTAGTTACAGTAATTAATTTTTATTTCTATGAATATTTTATAATCCCTCTCCCAAATCTTGTTCTTAATATCCTTGTTCCCGTTATTCTTGTTATTGAAGTTTTTCTAATTTTACTGGCTTTCGAGACCTACAAAGTTAAATTCGCTCCAAAGCTACTTAGAATAATATTAACAGTAATAACTTTCATTATCTTCTTCCCATTTACACTTTTCAAGTATCATACCAGGCATAGTGTCAAGAGAATAGTGTTTACAGGATTACTGCTTTGGTCACTTGTCTTCTCATTCTTCTCACCTTACTTTGGCTTGATAAGCAAATTTAGAGATTTACCTCCAGGTCAATTAGAAGAACAATTAGTTGATCCTGATTGGTTTGCTTCATTATTCCAAGGATCAGCTCCTTTCTACATTGATGGATTGTTGGATTTGTTAGATGCTCTTGATCTGAACGATACATTAGGAGACCAAGAGATGGCGCGAGTTCAAGCAGATGCGGGATCATTAGGAAATTACTTGTATAGGTGGGAAATAAATAATAGATATGATTCTAATAGTTGGGAGTTTGTAGAAGGGAATGCACAAAGGTTTGTTATTCCATCAGAAAATATAGTTCCTCCTTCTTTTCCTCCTTCTGTAACAGTTACTGATTTAAATGTTACACAGACAGTTTATACAGCAACAACATCGATACTCAGTAGTCTTTTAAGTACATGGAGTACCTACTATAATCCACATCTGTATGATGTAACTACTGATGGTTATAGTTGGGATGATTTCCTTCGAGATGAAAATGGTTCTGTAGCTGCTTCACCAGGTACAACAAATATCCGATATAATAGTAGAAAACAATTATCATTACAAAGTACTTCTGACTTGTTTGGTTTTGTAGGAACATACAATTACAAAACCTATTTCGCGTTGGATGATGACATAGAAGGAATAATAGGTGCATGTGAAACAGCAGCAGATGGAAGTTTTGGGACTACAACATTCAACCAAACTTATGCTTCTCCACTTCAAATACCTCAAAATTATGCATCGATCTCACCTCTTGTCAACGCTTATGCTAGAACACTTTTTTCTGAAGGCCAAGCAAATGGAAATGATGTTTATGAGCAAATATCGTATATTCTCGATAGAATAATAGGTGACCATGGTTTACCTACTGCTGACCAAACGGATAACAACGGTCGTGATAGAGCGGAACTTTTGAGAGAAGGAACAGATCATTCTGTATCTGCATATGTTGCTTTAGCAATAATGGTTTTGCGTTTAAATGGTATTCCTGCTAGACCTGTATTTGGTTTTGCTTTAGGGGATCCAATATCTGGAAATCCAAATAATCGTTCTCTTACATTAGATAATCTTTTTGCTTGGGTAGAGGCATTATTACCATTAAATTTTGGTGGAGGCACTGAATATCATTGGGGACAATTTCAAATAGTTCCATACCCACATAATGGAGATTTAATTTATTGTGATAATACACTTTATACTGCTTATAATGTTAGTGTAG
The DNA here is from genome assembly GCA_048883065.1 of Candidatus Thorarchaeota archaeon. Lineage (GTDB taxonomy): Archaea > Asgardarchaeota > Heimdallarchaeia > Heimdallarchaeales > Heimdallarchaeaceae > UBA460. Next base: position 9,158 of record JBHLQZ010000004.1, read on the forward strand.
AAATGTTGAGTGTTCCTACTCAAGATTTAGGTTTAGGCCAAGATGTTTATATTATTGATAACTATGTTAATATTGATCTTCGAGCCTACGTTACAAGTGGAGGGACTGATGTTGAAGGTGCAACTGTTACCTTTGAAACAATAACATCAGCAGATCTTCAAACTTATCAAAGTGATCCTGGTCAATTACTAGCTGTTGCTAGAGATTTAGGAACAGCGGTAACTAATTCATTTGGTTTTGCTATTTTAACGTATAATTTTGATCATGTTAATTATACGCAATTTAATCCTTCAGATCCTCAAGGAACGTCATATGTATTACTTGCATATGTCAGTTTAGCATCAATAAATGGTACGGGTTTTGCAGTCCTCCCAGAAGGATATTTATCGAGTGTAACTTTGAATGCTACGATACAAGCTCTTCCTGATCCTCCTTATCCGGAAGGCGATTATTATATTGTACAAAAAGGAAGAGTATATCAAATATCAACGATTCTCTATGAAGATACAGGGCATACGACACCTTTGGTTAATCGTCGTGTAACCTATTACATCCTTACGGAATCAGAGTTGCAAGATTTACTTCTAGGTCTTCTTGATCCTCAAGACTTAACACTATTAGGACAAGATTTCACAGATGTAAATGGGAATTCAACAATTTACTCGTATAATAGTACAACTGATACGGATCATTTTGCAGGATTGGCTGATAATACTACATACTTCATAGCCGCATCATATGGAATAAATTATACCTATGGTGTAATGTTGTATGTAGATGCATTAGGTTCAACTATCTATATTGATGCAAGTGATTTAGCTAATTTTGATTTAGATTTCTATCTATATTCTCATCCTTTTGGTGGATCAGAAGATCCATTGGAAAATGAACAAATAGAGGTATGGATTGCACCAGAATCTGTATACAATACTTTTTCAGGAACTGATCCTGATGCATTGAAATCTCATATTATAAGTGGAACCACGACTCCTCCATACCATAAAATTATGGTTCCATCTGCATTAACAGATAGTAATGGATTTTACAACACAACTTTGGTAGTACTATTAAGTGATTTTGGTGTTGGAATCTTCATTGTAATTGTGTTTTATCTGGATACATGGAATATATCTGATACATTTACTATAACAAGTGGTCCCGCTTTTAGCTTAGATTCTGTTCAAAATCAAGAAATGGATAATCCATTGAATACTCTAAAAGAAACTATAATTGTTCTTGACATTTCAAATTCTGTTATAGTTTTTTTCATGTATTCTGTTGCAATTATCAGTCTTCTTAGGAAAGAAAAAGAGGTGTTCTTTTGAAAGAGATAACTAGAAAACTATATGCTCTTGTTTTGTTCTCTTTGTTTATCTCTAGCTCAGTTATAGCTTTTATTGATATAGAAAAATTCAATGCAGAAGACATAAACAATATTAATCTGTTACATATTTGCAATCCTCAATCACAAAATGATTTAATTCAAATTTTAGAGAGAGATAATCCTACTGTTAGAGACTTTGGTGATAATTTTGAAGTATCAACTGAAGAAGAATATGAACTTCGTAGTCCACAGTTTCAGAAATTAAGAGTTTTTGAAAAACCTGAATTTGATAAAGAACAAGGAATCAAACTAACTTTAACAGATCCCACACAAGATTGGTTCTATAGAGGAGCAACAGTTATAATAGAAGGAGAGCTCAAATCTCTAGCTCCTGGTGATTATTGGGATGGCGAGACTGTTTATGTTTTTTATAATGTGACTCAAAGTCAATATGAGGGGAATATGCTTTTTTATGATGGTAATCCTCAATATGCAGTTGGAAGTGACGTAACAGATAGTAGTGGAATATTTACTGTTAATTTAGATACATCTGACCTTACAACTAATCCTTTTTCAAGAGTTGGTGATATTAATCTTCTGACATACTTCAAAGGGAATCCGGGTCTAGGAAGAGGAGCAGGCAGTCCTGGAGCGAAGAATGTTACATTCTATGGACAGCTAAAGATTGATGTAGTTGCAGATGTAACCAATCCTAGTGCTTCATATTCTTTTACTACCGAGATTCTATTTGATAATGATACTGTTGTAACTACAGATACCACACAATACAATCTAGATGTTTCTTGGTCAATTGCAGGTTCTCATTTTAGTGGTAATCGAACATTTGGAGTTTCAAATCAAGATATTTATACAAATACTGCTCCTGCAACAGTGCAAACAGTTACTTATATAGCTCAATATAACACTGTTCCACTTTCATTAGGATTCTTCACGGAAGAGGGAGATTCCAATCCAACTACCTTGGATACATTGTTATATAAAACAATTTCAACAGATACAGAACAACAAGCAGTTGTTGATGCGTATTTTGTAGTAGCTTCAGTCAAAACAAAAGTAACCCAAGAAATAGCTTTAGATTCATACTTTACAATATATGCAAATCTGTCAGATCATAATGGTCTGCAAGCAAGCAAAACTATCCAAATATCTTATATTATTAGTGGAGGATCTACTACTATAGAGTATAGAACAACAGATGGATCTGGGGAGATTCAATTTACAAAGCAGTTACCTTATGGTAATGTTTCAGATATTACTAGTCAGACATTTACTATTCAATTTACAGCTTTAGCTTCAGAATTTCCTGGAGCAACAATAACTCCTGATAGTTTGGATACAACTTTAGCTGTTAATATCACAAGTATCATTGTAATTATAGCTGATAAAACGATATTTTATACTAACGGTGAGAGTATTGATTATGGTATTTATATCCAAGACGAATTTGGGAGAGCAGCTGGTGCTGCTGATTTTAATTTAGATTTTCCAGGAATAGGAACACAGTTGAGAACAACAACTGCTACAGGAATTAGAAATATAACAACAACTATTCCAAGTTATACAATAGCTCAACAAACTCAATTCAAAACAATTACTGTAACTGCTCAGAATGTTACAGGCGCAGGCTATCGTTATGTAGTTACAGGGACAGTAGACGATACTGATAATTTTGATATGTACTTTGCATTGACTTTAACGTTATTAGATCCAAATCTTAATGATGTTACAGTTTTACCAACATGGACAGAATTCAACAGTACATTTGTTTCAGACATCCAAAGTACTCCCTATAATTTATCAGCAGTTGATCAATGGGGAAGAGATCCACTAGGAGCCACAATCTATATTGATTTTGATGGATTAGGTATTACTCAATATGATGTTTCTGCAAGCCAAAATTGGGTGACATTTACTTATTCAGATTTACTCGGAACAGGTTTAGATTTAGATGATGCGCATACAGGACTTATAGTATATGCTTCAGGAGGGAACTACGCACCAGCTTCATCAGTACAGCAAACAGTTAATATTTATGGGCCAGATAATGATGCTCCTGCTATTGCAGGTGAAACTAGAACTCCTGATCCTGATTTCCCAGGAGCTCACGATCCATATTATAATATAACTTTCACTTTTACAGTAACTGATGTGGGAACTGGAATTAGATCAGTGCAATTTTATTATAGAGTTTTTGATTATGACGATGTAGCTCAGGTTTACCCTGTGGCCGGCTGGGATTATTTTAATCTATATAATGCGGGAGGTACAACATATAAAGGAACGTTAAATGTAACTATAGGAGCTGCAAAACTGTGGATTCACTATTATATTAATGCAACAGATTATGCGGGTCATGGATTGGATAGTGTAGGTAATAAGCAAACAGTACCAGCACTATATTATGATGCAGATTTTGGTTGGAGCACCTTTCTTTATTCTCCTAGTAGTCCAAACAAATATCGAGTTGGAGATTTTGTTGCTCCTGTAGAAGAAGCAGTACCAACAACTGTTAATTCTCCAGATCCAATAAATAATCCCTATGTGAATATAACAGTTTATGTAAATGATAGTCTAGTTTACAGCGAAATGGGGGGAGTTGTAATTTTTGTTAATAGAACTCATTCAATAACTGATGTGACTGAAGTAGATTATATTGTAGCTTTTATGTATAACCTTCCAGGCACAAACCAATGGTTCTATCAACTGATGATGGGATATAGCTACACATACACATGGTACTATGTAGCGTTTGATAATTCAACACCTTCTCCACCATATAATATGTATATAAGTACTATTTACACTAACTCAGCTATTGATGATGAAGGTCCTACTGTAAGTGGGTTAACAGTTGATTTTAACGGATCTATTGCTGTCCCTGACTCTGTTATTAATTTTACAGCAACAATAACAGATGTAATAACCGGAGTTGATCAAGCATGGTTAAATTTCACATTCTTAGGTGATTCCTATACTGTTGCAATGACACATTTAGGAGGAGATACGTATTTTGTTTCAATAGATCTCTCTGATTATTGGGATGAAGAATCTGGATATGGAACATTCTCATTTGTTTATTGGATTGAGTCAACAGATGTAGCGGGAAACAAAGCAACAGATACTAGTGCATCTGTTTCTGTTGTAAATGAATCTCCGACTGGACCTGGAGGATTTACTGGAAATATTGGTGCTATCATTGGAGGAGTTGTTGGTGGTATCGTCGCTCTTATTGCTGTACTTTTCCTTTGGATTAATCGTCATACTTTACAAAATTATGCTAAGAAACAAACTTTCAGAAGAAGATTACGGGATTATTTGAGGGAGTTAATAGAGGATATTAAGAAAGATGGTTTGGAGGGACGTTATAAGGAGGGATTATTGAAGACATGGTCAGTTGTTGAGGGGATAGGTCGAGAATTTTTCGATTTACCTCGATATCGAAGTCAAACTCCTAGAGAGTTTTCACGATTACTTGCTCGAAGAGGTAAGATTGAGTCACAGCTCATGTATACCCTCTTGGAGTATTTCACAAAAGCACGATATGGCTATGAAGAAATCACTGAAAATGATTTCAATTCAGGTGTTCGTGCCCTCTTAAAAATAGTTGATAAAATAGAAGTAGGTGAAATGAAAATTGAGTCGTAGAGAAAAATCTGGATTCTTCAAAAGAAGAAAACAAGCAAAATCATTGAATCAAATGTTCACTTCAGTAATGGCAGATGTGCGAATATATGAACAAAGACAAGACTACAAAGGTGCAGTTATTGCCTCTTTTGGAGGATTAACAAATATAGCTCATGGGTTGCTACAAATATCTCGCATGCCATCCCAAACAGGAAGAGAATTTGGATTTGATGTAGCATCACGTGCTAATATTTCTCATGAAGTAATGGACGAATATCTAACTTCCTTTGAAATAGCAAGATACACAGATGCTGAAATATCTTACGATGACTATCAAGAAGCAGTCCAAAGACTAGACATCTGTTTCAGAGGAATAAGAGAACAGGGTGTAGAAGTAGTTGAGCCAACAAGAAAAGCAAAACAGACTAAGTCGGTTAAGAAGAGAAAGACAATCAAGACAAAGACCTAAACAGAGAATAAGAATCTCATTTACTAAATACTCAATAGCTTTATCTATTCTTTTCTTGATAATAGTGGTACCTATATTCCTAGGTATAGTAGGACTAGGTGCATATGGTACAAAATTCAGTATCTATAATGAGGGTTGGGATGGTCTTTCAAGTTTAAGAATAGGGTTGGAAAATGAAGGTTACACAAACATAACCAATGGAATGTCTTCTCTTGCAGTATTAAATAGAGTATATGATCCTGCAGTTATAGCTATTATTGGACCCGCCGCAAGTTATGGTACAATAGATACAATATCTCTTGTAACCTTTCTGGCAAGAGGTGGGAGTTTGTTAGTAGCTGACGACTATGGATCGGGAGCTCAAATATTCGAGCCATTATTTAATATTCTTAACACTTGGGATGAAGTTTCAGCAATAAGTGGGGGAAGTATACCTACTTTATCAAGTTTATTCGGCTTTGGCAATCAAAGTGAAGGTGCAACAATGGAAACTGTTTTGTTTTCCATGATAGGTATGTTGAAAGGTTTTGCATTCAATGGCTCTGTTCTGATGGATGCCGAGAGTTATACAACTAATCCAGCTCAACCTCTTCTAAAAGAATATGAATCTTCTAATCCATTAACTGTAGGAATTAATAAAGGCGTCCAGATGGAGTTTGGGACTGTACTAAGCATTAAAGTAAACCACTCGCAGTATATAGATAGTGGACCGACTGAGACAGTTAAAGTATATAGAAACGATTGGATGCCTTTACAAGCAGTATCTTTAGAATTATTTGGAAGTGAAATAGAAGACCAATTCTTGCCATTCTTACCTTTCTATACATCAAAATCAGCTTGGATGGAATCCGATTTTCAATCAGCAAAACGTGGAGAAGCAATTCCAGATATTGATGAATGGGGAAATGTTATGTTTGCTCCTATGATGACACTACCTATTGGTTTTGGAAAAATTGTAATGATTGGAGATCCAGACATATTTATTAACAAATGGATTGATCAAACTGCAGATAATGATAATCTCCTGTTCTCTTACAATCTCTTTGATTATCTTACAGCTGATATGAACGCTACTGATCCCAGAGGGGTTCAGATTATCTTTGATGAGGGGCATACTCATCAGAAATTCTATAGTGCTTCTATTTATTCAATAATATTAATGAAATTATTAACAGAAATGTCAATGTTTCCACTTTATTCTCCATTTATACCTTTCTTCTTAGCAGTTTTAGCTTATCCTTTACTCCCTAAGAGAACAAGATTAGCTCCAATATTATGGACAAAGTATAGGGGAGAAAGAGGAAGATCAAGGTTTGAAAGAGAGATCACGCGAATAGTGGAAACTGGAGCTTACAGCGAAGCTGTAGCTCTATTATATCGCTCTCTATTGAGAGGATTGAGAAAGGTGTCTGGTCAATCAATGGCGACACCTGAGGAAATAGCAGAATTCTTTACAACAAGAGATCCATCTCTTGGAACAAAAGATTTGCTAACTGAATTAATTCGCATAAATGCATATCTGGATAAACCACGAATACTTCCAGAACATGTGTTTATGAGATATATGAGGTTCATTAAAAGTTTAATCGACAGATTACCAAGTAAATAAAATAAGGAAATGTGAAAAAAAATGAGTGAAGAAGAAAAAATTGAGGCTAGTCCAAAAGCAAAAGCCAAAGTAGCAGCAGAAGCAGTTGTAACACCAAAAGACGTTAAACGTGTTTGGGATGAAATATACAATGAAATTAAACGTGTTATAATAGGTAAAGTAGATGTTTTAGAAGACATGTTTATTGCTCTCTTAGGTGGTGGTCACTGCTTGCTAGAAGGAGTTCCAGGAATTGCAAAAACAGTAATGGCAAAAACATTTTCTCAAACTCTAGGATGTGAATTTAAACGAGTACAATTTACTCCAGATTTATTACCATCTGATGTTGTAGGAACAACAATCTACGATCCTAAAGCTGGCACATTCAAGATGAGAAAAGGTCCAATATTCACAAATATATTACTAGCTGACGAAATCAACCGAAGTCCTCCAAAGACACAAGCTGCTCTACTTGAAGCTATGGCTGAAAAACAAGTGACAGTTGAAGGAACTACATTCAAACTAGAAGATCCATTTCTTGTAATAGCAACACAAAATCCAATAGAACAAGAGGGGACATATCCTCTTCCAGAAGCACAAGTTGACAGGTTTATGTTTAAACTATTAGTCGATCTTCCTTCTCCAGACGAAGAAATTGATATTATTAAACTTAAACATAAACAAGTAAGACAAACAGTCAGAAGAGTAACAACACCAATGACAATTGTAAAGATGAAAGAAACAGTTGAAACAAAAATCTATGTCCATGAGGATATTATGGATTATATACGAGATATAGTTGTGGCTACAAGAACAGATCCTAGATTAATTCTAGGAGGAAGTCCCAGGTGCAGTATTGCTTTATTAAATGCAGCTAAAGCTGTAGCAGCAATGAGAGGAAGGGATTATGTTATACCTGATGATGTCAAAAGAGTATCTAGAGTAGCAACTGCCCACAGACTACAAATGAAACCTGAAGCTGAACTTGAAGGAACTACTGGTGTAATTATTGTAAATGAAATATTAAGAAATCAACCAGTTCCTGTATAAAATAATAACATAGGTGGAAAAACTTGTTCACACGCCGTGGAGGCTTTCTAGTATTTGGCGGAGTAATATTAATTAGCGTAGGCTTTGCATTAGCAGGATATTTATCACTGAATAATATGCTAGATTCATTTGGTGTTCATCCTGTTGCAAACACTACAACTAATGGAGAACCAGTTGAAGAAGGATTTGGAGTAATGGATTTCCTTCATTTCTACATAGATAAGCAAGGGACTCTAATTTGGTTTTTCATAATAGCTGGAGTCATGCTGATATTTTCAGTGCTTTTAGGATTGCCATTTTATAGACTGGGGGCAAATCCAAAGTCTATAGAAATAAAAAGAAAGGTATCAAAGCCTAAGTGCTTTGCAGGAGATTATCTCTACATTGAAGTAACTGCAAGAAACAAATCAGTCAATCAGTTACCTACTGTTGAGATATATGACGCGATACCTGAAGTTTTCGATTTAGTTTTAGGAGAAAACTTCATTGTGACGCAATTGAATCCACGACAATCCGTTACTTATGGATATGTTGTGAGAATACCAATTAGAGGATTATTTGAAATCGGCCCAACAAAAGTTATTCTTAGAGATAGAATGGGTTTCTACGCTACTGAAGGAGAAATAAAAACTAAAACAGAAGTATTAGTTTATCCAAGTTATGAAGATATCAAGAAACTAGAAATGATAGGAAGAAAAAGACAATTAGGTTTATTATTCGGATTCCATCGTACAAAACTAAAAGGTATGGGATCTGATTTTTGGGGAATCAGAAAATATCAAACGGGAGATCCTTTCAAATTTATTGATTGGAAAGCATTCTCACGTTCAGGTAAAATGATGGTTCGCGAGTATGAATCAGAAGAGAATATCCGTGTTGTCGTGTTAATTGATTCTTCGGCTAGTATGGGTGCTGGCCTTCCTCGTAACACTAAATTGGAATATGCTATTCGAAGTGCTGTTCTACTTATTCATCTAGCATTTGAAAAAAGTGATATTGTTGGATTATGTGTTTATGATAAAGAAATTCGGAATTGGGTGGAACCTACATCTGTTCGCTCTCATCTCTTCAGGTTTCTTGAAGCTTTAGCACATGTTAAACCTCAAGATGAATCTGATTTAGAATTGGCAATAGAGTATCTTTTACAACGTGTCAAGCGCTCTGCCTATATAGTTCTTCTATCTGATCTAGAATCAAATCCACAAAAAGTTGTTAATGCTGTTCGTAGAGCACGTGCAAGAAAACATAACATTACCGTAATTTCTCCATTTGGTCCATGGTTTGAGATTGTTTCTCAACAGCTAACACCAGTAGAACAAATGATTGGTCATGCTATGGTCGAAAAGCAACTTGGAGAACGTCAAAACATGTTTAAGATTTTGAGAAGATATGATACTACTTCAGTTTCAGTAGGACCTGACGATTTCTTACCTACAGTAATGTCTCAATTTAATAGAATGCAACGTCAAGGGTGATAAAAAAATGGAATCTTTAGCAGATACAAGATTTATTGACCTCGGGATACGAGGAGTTCAACGTAGAATAAGAGGTGCTCGATACCAAACCATAATTACTCATTTGGTGGGACGTTTAGTAGCTTTAGGTATAGCATTGTGGGTTTTACTATCCTTATTACATCCAATCAATGGTTTAGTTGAACTATCTAATACAACTAAATTCCCAGATGGATATCTTCTTAATTCCTTGACATATATTTTTGTTTTCTTTGAGAATATAGCAATAGTACTCTTTTCCTTACCTCTTATGATATTTATAGGAATAGCTAATATGGATCCTACTAATCTTATGGGAGACGCTTCTGCTATACTTCTAGGTGCCAGAGCGTTTATTACAGAAGATTTATTCAATGGTGTTGATCCACCTAATCCCACAGGAACATTAACTCCTGATGTTTTCTTTGGAGGTGGTGCTACTGAGTTATTTGGATCATTTGGAAATCTTTTCAGTGGAGGTGTTTTTAACTCATTAAGACCTTCAAACAGAGCCTCGATATTGATGGTTTTAGTAATCTTGTTCATATTAACTTTGATTGCATTTCTATTCCGTGCAGATATGCGATCAGCTGCAACAGCATTCATATGCACTCAGCTCATCATATTTCATGCTAGCACTCAGCACCTATTTTATTCAGGTGTATTTTCATTCAGTCCAACAAATAGAGTTGGTGAGTTATTCACGAACAATGTTGTTTTAATGGCATTAGCTTCCTATTTGTTCCTAGAAATATCGCTGCAGATATCGTATATAACGCAAATACTTAATCCTGCTCAAAGTCGTCAGCAAAGAGTTTTAAGAGCATTAGGTCGCTTAAGAGAATTCAGGTTAGGAGTGACTGACACAACCCAAAAACAAGTTTTAGAAACAAAGGAAAAAGCTGAAGAAGAGGATGCAAAAGCATCTTTATCTATTAGTCATACAGGAAGTTCTATAGCTAGAAAGTTTGGTTTAGCAGGTATGACTTATTTCATAGAAAAAGCTTCTGACTCTCTTTTTGCTAAGCCTGGAGGACAACAAGATAAACTAACAGCAAGACTCCAAAGGTATCATGATGGATTAGTACATAGTGATGCTAGAGTAGATGATAAGCTAGTAGGTACCTCGGTAGCGGTTAAGCCATTAATGACATTAGTTTATGTGGGGGTCTCAGTCCTCTTCAGAGTAGGAATAATGCTTGCAGGATTATATGCAATTCTTAATCCAGATGTGTTATTATTTGTTCTAAGATACCCCCCTTCTATCTATAACTCAATAGAAATGTTACAACCAGAAGGAGTTGTATTGCTACTCATACCAATTGTAGTTTTCATTCTCTTACTAACAGCTTTAGTAGGATACATTCAAGAAAGATTCTCATCAAGATTTGAAGAGGAACTAGAACCTGAATTTGAAGATTTAGAAGATTTTGAAGAATTCGAAGAAGCAGGTATAATAACAGAAGGAGAACTTGAACCAATAACAGAAGAAGATCTCTTTTATGAACAATTAGACTCAGAATTCAGTGAAGATGAATAAAATCTCTCTTCACCCATTTCTTTTTAAATTTGAAATATAGAAAAAATAGAAAAAAGATGTTTTAGGTACGTTTGTAAATAAAACGATCCCAATTATTAACATCGGGTACTTGTGGGGCTAACTCTTTACGAACTCTGATGGATTCGATGGTTTCTTCTTCTAAGTTAGAAGGAACACGTTCAAAGCCTTTGAACTCGTAACCAAAGAAAGCTCTCCCAGAACTGCTCCCTCTTATTTCATCTGCTATGTCTATTGTTTCAGCTGTCGGTAATTTTCCTCTTATATTTGTACTCTCTCCTTCTTGTGTCATATCAAGTATTATCCCTCTATGTTGTGTTATGACTTTAGACATATTTCCTACATAATCATTAGGTACTTTGATATCTACTATTAACATTGGCTCTAGAAGATGAGGTTCTGCTGTTAAGAATGTTGTATGGAATGCTGCTAAACACATTTGCATTATTTCAGTATATCCTGTATGTGCTGGATCTACGTGAACTGTTGCATCTGTGATAGTGAATCTAGAAGCCATTAATGGTTCTTTTGCTAATGTTGCTCCTTCGCAGAAATCATAGAAAATTTGTATTATGTATGCTTTTATATTATCTAATCTCTGAACTCCTGTTGTTGCGTCTATTAGTACATTTGTATCTTTTATGAACCATATCCTTCTTGCAAGTTTAGCTTCCCATCCTGCTTCTTGTTGCAAAATTTGTGCTCTTTCTCTTCTCTCTTGATCATTATGTACTTTGCCTGATTTAATTAAATTTACAGCTTTTTGGTCCATTGGTTCAACATTTAGCATTATTCTATTGTGACCATTGGGAGATTTTGTGTGAATAGTAAGCCCTACTTTTGAGGGTACTTCTCTATAGACTATAATCGGATCACTAACATCAATTTCAACTTGTTCTTGGATACGTGTAACTAGAATTTCTATTTGTAATGGATCTATTCCTGATAATACATATGTTTTCGATTCTTCATCATGTCTAAAGGTAGCTGTAGGATCAGCCATAATCCATTTAGATACGACATCACCGAGTTTTGCTATATCTTGGGGATCTTTTGGTTTGATTGTCCTGCTTACAACAGGTTCTGCAACATAAGAAATGTCTTCAAAAGATTTCAGTTTTCCTTTGTCTTCCACTCGAACAAAGGTTTCACCTGCTGGGCAAATAAAACCATAAATAGCAAAAAGGTTCCCTGCTGGAACTTCTTCAACATCTAATATATCAGTAATTTCCATAACTCCTAATCTTTTAATTCGACTTTCAGTTTTCTTTCCTATAAGGTGGAGTGTGTCTGTTTTCTTTAATGTTCCAGAAAATACTCTACCTATGAGTGTTGGTCTTTTAGATTTAGGTTCAATGAATATTTTTGTAATCATTCCTAAAAGAGGACCATTTCTATCACAATTTACTAGAGCTTTCCCTACAGGAGTTTTTAGGTCACCATCCCAAATTGCAGGGATCTTAAGTTTTTGACCTTCTATAGGATCCGGGAGGTGTTTGATAACCATCTCCAATAAAGGTTCTTCAAGCGGTAGATTGTTTCTCAACCATTCTTTGTCATTTTCATCATACTTTGCAAAGACATCTTGAGGTTTAATTTGCAAGTTTTGCAAAGTTGTCATATTGAAAGCCCAACCGTCCTTTGCAGATCCTACTGCAACAGTGCCATCTTTGAAAGAAACCTGCCATCCTTTACCTACTTCATCAGGGGAATTTTCCCTAATGAGTTTGTTAACACCAGTAATAATTGCGTCAATTTTTGCAAATACTTCTTGAGGTTTTAATCTTAATTCAGAAATAAGTCTGTCAACCTTGTTAATGAATAATACTGGTTTACACATTTCACCTAAACTGAGTCTAATATTGGTTTCTGTTTGAGTCATTACACCTTCAAGAGCATCGACGAGAATTATAACTCCATCACTTCCTCTAAGAGCTCTACTTACTTCTCCTGTAAACGAGATGTGACCTGGAGTATCATTAATTTCACAAAGATAAGTCTTACCTTCAAGTTCATATGAAAGCAGAACAACACTTGTAAAAATTGTAATACCTCTTTCTTGCTCTTCTTCATCACTATCCATCATAACTTTCTTACCAGCGTCAGCATCTGACATTAACCCGGCTTTTCTTAATAGATAATCACTTGTTGTTGTTTTACCATGGTCAATGTGAGCAGAAATAGAAAAGACTCTCCTTTGCTCCATTGGATGGTTTTTAATCATATCGCGAATTTCATCAGGATTCTTAACTCGAACCATCTTAATTTCCCTTTTCTTATTAATTCTAACTAATCGCAATTTCATTTAAATATAAATCTAATGATTATTGATAAGCAAATTCAGATAAGTAAGATTATAGAAATATCAAATATATCCATTTTTTGCATAAAAATTCAAAGAGAGGATTATCAAATACCCTCCCCATTATGAATAATTTTTATACTGAAAACTGTTTTAAGGGCTACGTTAGTTTAATGTTGGTGATACTTTTGAGTAACAAGGTAAAATTTGGCATATATATTTCTAACCATGGAATTACAAGTAATCCACAAGATTACGTCAAGTTAGCTAAGAGTGCAGAAAAATGTGGATGGGATGGTTTCTTTTTGTGGGATCACGTTTTCACTCCGTGGGCACCAGATCAAGATGTCTTCGATTCATGGATTCTATTGTCTGCAATAGCTGCTCAAACGAATAAAATCACTCTTGGTACAACAGTAACACCATTAGCAAGAAGAAGACCAATGATAATAGCTAAAGAAGCAAGTACACTCGATAGACTTTCTAATGGAAGATTTATTCTCGGTGTGGGATTAGGTGGTACAGCAGAACTAAAAGCTCTAGGTGAAGAGGAGGATCCTAAGATTAGAGGAGAAATGCTTGATGAATCTTTGGAGATTCTAAAGGGTTTGTGGTCTGGAAAACCTTTTACTTTTGATGGAAAACACTTCAAAATAAAAGAACCAGTTTCATTTAAACCAGCAGGTAATATAAAGATCTGGGTCGGAGGTAATTGGCCAAACAAAAAACCATTTCGACGGGCTGCGAAATATGATGGAATTTTTCCATTGAAAGTTGGACCTGATCCCTCAATATTTCCTGAAGATTATCAAGAAATTTTGAGTTATATTAAGAAGTATAGGAACTCACTGGAATCATTTGATATTGTTAAAAGTATATACACCGTTGGAGATAAAGAGGAAGATGCTTATGTCCATGACTTCATTGACCTTGGTGCTACTTGGCTATTAGAGGCTTTCTGGTCAGAACGGTGTTCTTTGAAGGAAATTCAAAAGAGAATCGAACTAGGACCTCCAGAATAACTTTGAATGGATAAATCGACCCCTGAATAATGGTACATTAAATGTTTTTTGCGAATTTCTATTCTTGTTATATATTCAAAAAATTCTTAATACACTCTCTAATATTTTCACGTGTGCAAAATGGTCACTATATGTGCTAATGCTTTGGTTGGATCTGACTTGGAGTTTGTTCAAGGTGTGTACATTCAAGTGGATGAGCAAGGCATTATTGTTGAAATTAATAAAGAAAAAAAGCCAACAACATATCAACTGCCATCATCTTATATCTTGATTCCTGGTTTTATTAATGCACATACTCACGTTGCTGATGCTTTTCTCAAAGATTATGCATATGGATTGTCGCTTGAAGACTCCGTAGGTCCTGAAGGGAAAAAACATATGAAGCTGAATTCAAGCACTATAGATGAACAACGAGAAAGTATACAAAATTCTTTAGAGATGTTAGTAAAGAACGGTTACACAACCTTTTTCGATTTTAGAGAACAAGGATTAGTAGGAGTTAATTTACTAAAGAATTTATTATCTAATTTTCCTTTAAGAGGAATAATATTTGGAAGAAGTATAACGGATGTAGATTTAGAAGAAGTATTCAATGAAAGTGATGGTTTAGGTTTTGTTGATGTTTTTGCAATAAATAAAGAAATTGTAAAAACAACGAAATCATTGAAAGAGATGAATCCTGAAAAACTAGTAGGAATACACGTATCTGAATCAGAGGAGTTAATTTCTAATTCTTTATTAAAATACGGCAAAAGAGATATAGAGTTGGTCTGCGATTATTCTATTTTTGATTATGTTGTTCATGCAACGTATGTAAATGAAGATGAATTATCACTATTGAAGAAAAATAATATGAGTGTAATTTGTTGTCCAATTTCAAGTTTGTATTATGGACTTAAATTCCCACCACTAGGATCTATTCTAAGGAAAAAGATAATTCTAGGATTAGGAACAGATAATGTTCTAAGCTGTAATCCTGATCCATTTAGATTAATGGCTTTCACACTCATTAATGCACGTTACAATAATCAAAAAATCACACCAAAAGAAGTTTTAAAATCAATAACAGTCAACCCTGGATTGATAACAAAAAAGAAAATTGGTCAAATAAAAGAAGGATATAGCGCAGATTTTATAGGTATTAATTTAGAAAATCCCAACTTGAAATTTTCTAAGGATATCTACAGTGCAATCACAATGCGAGCTGAACCTTCTGATATAGGATTTCAAATGTATAAAGGTAGGTTAGTAAAGTGGAAAGACCAGAAATCATAATCAATGTAGCAAGTTCTCTTGATGGTGTTATTGCCTCTGATAAGGGTGCTCTTTTTCTTTCAACAACAGAAGATTGGGTTAGAGTTCATGAGCTAAGAAATTCAGTAGACGCAATATTAGTAGGGATTAACACAATTATTACTGATAATCCAATGCTAACAATAAGGTATGTGAAACCTAAATCTCCCCAGCCATTCAGAGTAATTTTGGATTCTAAAGGTAGAATCCCTTTAAATTCAAAAGTTCTCCAAAATCAGAAAACCAATAAAACCCTAGTGTTCATTTCAGAAAAATGTTCTGTAGAAAAAAAAGAGGAAATTGCAAAAAGTAAAGCAGATGTGATTGGAGTTTTAGAAGATGAGATAAGTGGATTTCTTGATTTAAAATCAATTCTCAGAATTTTAAAATCAAAATATAAAATAAACAAAGTACTAGTAGAAGGTGGTTCTACAATTATAACACAATTTCTAAAGAATAAACTTATTGATAGAATGTATATCTTCTACTTCCCAGCTTTTGCAGGTGGTATTAATGCAAAGCACCTTTTTAGTGAACAAGTTATTGAAGATATATCAGATGCTCTACAATTTAAAATAATAAAAATGGAAGAATTAGAAGAAGGTTTCTTAGTTTCACTAAAAATAGATAAAAGCTAAAATAATAAAAGAAGCTGAGTTTGAATGAGTGTTGAATATTATCTATCACTGCTTCAAAACAACAAGGAAGAACTTATATCCAAGAGTAGTGAGATTGCAAGAAAGAATTATGGTAATGAAATCACATTTTCAAGAAATATTTTTATTCCTGTAACTCGGCAATGCAGAAATCGATGCAGCTATTGTGGTTTTGTTTCAGATGATCCAGAGAGCTGGATCACAAAAGATCAATATCTATTAATGCTCAAGCAAGCAAAAGAAGAGAAGTGTTCTGAGATTTTATTAACACTAGGAGAAAAACCTGAAGAAAAATATCAATCAGCTAGGGATTTTCTTGCAGAACAAGGCTTTAGCTCAACATTCGAATATATTCATTATTTTTGTGAGATTGCATTAAGTCAATTATTACTACCACATTCTAACTTAGGTATTTTATCTTACAAGGAGTTGGAATATCTAAAGGAGTGTAACGCAAGTCTTGGTTTAATGTTAGAATCAATCAGTGACAGACTCCTGTCTGAGGGAGAAGCTCATCAACATTCTCTAGGTAAGAAACCAAGTTTACGTCTAGAAGTAATTGAAAATGCGGGAAAATTAAAAATTCCTTTCACAACAGGGATTTTAGTTGGTATTGGAGAGACATTGGAAGAAAGAATAGAATCTCTTGATGTTTTAGCAAAATTAAGCAAGAAGTATCAACATATACAGGAAGTAATTGTTCAAAACTTCAATCCTCAACAAGGAACACTAATGCAAAACAATCTCCCACCTTCAGATGAAGAATATTTAGATTCTGTTTCTTTAGCTAGATGTATTTTACCTTCACAAGTCAGTGTTCAAATTCCACCTAATCTGAACAGAGAGAGAATTATAGAATCACTAAAATGTGGGGCTAATGATTTAGGTGGTATTTCCCCTATTTCTACAGATTACATTAACCCTGACATGAAATGGCATAGAGAAGAGGAATTAAGGCTTGACTTAGAAAAACAAGGCTACTTTTTAAAGGAAAGATTGCCAGTTTACCCTCAATATGAAAAATATTTAAGCAATAGAATTCGAAAAATAATAGAGGATAATTATAGAAATGAAGAAGCTTTCTCCCCCGAAAATAGAAGAAGTGTGTGATTTGTCTACTTTTCATGAATCACATGAGAAGGAGATATTAGAACTCACAAAGATGCTAAGCAGAAGAGGTAGGGATTTGTGGATTCAAACCTCTTTATCTGACGATTTAAGAAAGCAGCAAGTAGGGGACAATGTTTCTTTTGTCATAAATCAGAATATAAATTTCACAAACTATTGTATAGGTTCCTGTAGATTCTGTTCTTTTAGGGTAGATGAAAAAAATAATAATATAACTGCTTTCCGAATGTCTCTAGATGATATAAAGATAGAAGTTGAGAAAGCAATTGCAAGAGGGTGCACTGAAGTTTGCCTTCAGGGGGGATTAGACTCTGAATTAACGTTTGATTATTACTTAGGAATACTTAAAACAATCAGAAAAACTTCTACTAAATTACACATACATGCATTTTCTCCTGCTGAAGTCGCATACATGTCACAAATCTCTGGAGACACTGTTGAAGATGTTCTAAGGGAATTAATAAGTAATGGTTTAGGTTCAATGCCTGGTACAGCTGCTGAAATCTTAGTGGATGATGTTCGAAAAATTATTTGTCCTGAAAAAATATCAACAAACCAATGGGTGAATATTATTTTAACAGCTCATCAATTGGGATTAAAAACAACGTCAACCATGATGTACGGTCATATTGAATCACAAAAAGATGAAGCTGAACACTTAGTTTTGTTGAAATATATTCAAAATATTGCAAATGGTTTCACTGAATTTGTGCCTTTGCCTTTTGTTCATGAGAATACTATACTTTATCGATATATGGGTGCAAGACCTGGAAGTACAGGGATGCATGATCTGGCACTTTTCAGTACTGCTCGATTGTATTTGGGAGAATTAATTCCAAATATTCAAGCTTCTTGGGTTAAATTAGGTCCAAAGTTTGCTCAGCTTTCTCTTAATACAGGAGTAAATGATTTAGGAGGAACTCTTTTTACTGAATCTATTACAAAAAGTGCAGGAGGACAATTTGGAGAGGAGAAATCAATAGAGGAATTTATTGATCTGATTAAAGACGCAAAAAGAATTCCGGCTCAAAGAGACACTTTGTACAACATCATTCAATCCTATTAATAGTAAGCCAAATTTTAAATTAATTGCTGACAATCTATGTTATAGTTATAATGATTTCTAAGAAACGAACATCACCTGAAATATGGAAAGCTCTCTCAAATGAAATTAGAAGAGAATTACTCAGTTTTATTGGTGAAAAACGCATCGTTTCTTTTACTGAAATACAAGAAAGGTTCCAAATGAAAGTTGGAACATTATACCATCACTTAGATACTCTAGGAGAATTAATCACTCAAGATGCAACAAAGAAATATCTTCTAACTGAAAAAGGAAGTAGAGCATATGCGCTTATAGAGGATGAATTAGATGTTTCCGCACCTGGCTTACAAGCTTATGGTCGTTTTTCTTTTATGCATGTAATCTTTCTAAGGCATATCTTTCAATTTATAGCAAATGATCCCGTAAGATCTTTAGGTTTCTCAATTCTTCTCTTCATAGGTTTCGGAGTGGCAACATATTTTCTTTCTGTTACACCAATTTTCCTTTATCCTTCATATATAGTTCCTGACTATTTTGCACCAGTTTTTTTTATTTTTTCAGTTCTTATAACTTACTTAATTTCTGAATTTCTAGTTAGTATAATATTCAAAAGAAAGATAGGAAGATTAGCTTTATTTCAAGGAATAATTTTTACACAATTACCTTTAATCGTGCTAAGTATTCTTGTTTCCTTGGTATTTGAGTTTGAATACTCAGTTTCTCCTTTGCAAATGGATGTTTGGGTAATTGTTTTATTATTCTTAATTCAATTAGTTTTTGTAGGTTTGTTGATTGAATCAGTAGTAGTTATCAAACAATTAAGGATTGAAAAAGCTGGTACTATAGCTCTTTTCGTTATTTTCATCCTCAATGGTTTAGCTTTTGTTGTTATGAATATGCTGGAGGTTGCTATATGAAGGAACTCGAGAAAATTAGAACTCAAGACTTTAAATTTTATAAAAATAAAGTCTTATCAATATTCTTACTTAATATAAAATATGAGGGGAACGCTTCATGAGTACCAAAAAAAATCTCTACTTCAAGAAAAGAATAGCCCCACCATATCTTAAAACATCAGTGGTACTCGTTTTGTTCCTCTCTTCCATAGTTTTCTCTCCGATGTTTGTTTATTCATCTCAAGGAAGTGAAGATGAGTCGTTCCTCAACTTGAAAATTCCTTTAATTAAAGAGGAAACTGCATTATTACAAGAAAAACTTAGCTTAATTGCAGGAAAAGATAAATCAGTTATTGCTACTTTTCTTTTAGATGGAGGTGAAATAGCAACACTTTTTGATCTCTCTCTACCTGTTTTTAGTTCTGTAACTCAATTTGATTTTATTATATCAAATCAATCTTCTTTTGGAAAAATTTGGACAAATCCATTATGGCAATTCCCTGATGGATTGGTGATTCGCATAACTACCAGAACTTCGAATATAGATAGAATCCAATCTATAATAACTTATGTTAGTGATTTAGTTGAGTATCAATATCAACTTAGTTTAAGTATATACAATATTCAATATACTGAAACTGGAGGGGCTATTATTTCATTAGTAGCTTCTTTTTACAATACTAATGTCTTACAGATTTTTAGTGATATATTCTCTCCTTACGACACACCTACATATGGAAACATGGTATCTGTTTTAGGAGATATTCTGGGTCAAAGTCCTCCTCTATACGCGTTTGGATATACATTAATGAGAAGCTTAGGAAGTGTCAATAGAATTATTAGAAGTGCGATTGTTGGTTTAGAGAATGCAATAAAAATAAATGGTAATCTGCATGTGTTTAATACGAGTTCTGTTTTTGGAGTTAAAATAGAACCAAATCCCTCTGTGTATACATCTACCTTTAGCTACCAGCTTCCATTTTATGCAAATATTACAAGTATTTATCCATTACCTGATAATTTTGCATCCCAACTGACTGGAACTTTTGAATGGATCCTGAAATATTTAACATTCACAAAATATGAAAATTTTAATGCAGAAATAGTCTACAATCCTAATACTCCTGATGAGTTTAATTATCCTAAAGTAGTAGCAACACAATCGTATTCAGATCAACTGTTAGAAAATTCGGGAATACTAAATATGACTTATAATGTTAAAAATGTAGGTAATGAAGCAGCATATAATACTTCAATTATATTTCCAATTCCTTCAGAGTTCGAATCTTTGGTTCTTGCAGGTTTAGAGGTACCTATTTTAAATGAAACTTTAACTATAAATGAATCTTTTTCATCGTTTGTCAATTTAGAGATAGATTATTCAATATATCATCTTGAAATTCCGGTTCTAGATGTTAGAGGATGGTACGAATACATTTCAAATGCTTCTTTGGCACGTTGGATTGATGATACAAGTTTTGAATTAAATGAATATGTTACAGTGCTTTGTTCTAATGGAATTTCATCAGATTTATACAATGCTGTTATAACAAGAATCCAACCTATATTGGATACTTATGATATTGCTGAAATATTATTGTATCATATCCCTTTAGTTGAAGAACAACTTACTCTCGCAGTTGAGGAAGCTTACACAATTGCTTTCACAGAATTCTATGATAATAAAACCCTATTTAATTTCAGCTCATCTAATTTCTCTTATGTCACGAACATTTTTGGTGGTTATTTAGAATGTGAGATTCCGTATCTTGGAGTGGGTGAAAGTGTAAAATGTTCATGGAAATTAAATGACATCCCTACAGCAAGTGATGTATTTGGAGCTTTTTCAATTTTTACAGAATTTGCAGGTCAAGATGAATATGCTGTTTTTCAAACCTCTGAAAGCAACTACCAAACACTAATGATAACTCTTTTTGCTTCTATGAACAATCCTGCAAGGTTTCTAAGTGTTTATGAACCAAGTCTAGGAGCTTTTATCTCGTTGGGAAACAGATACATATACTATGATGCAAATGGGATGGAATATTTTGGTTTAACTAATGGTATTAATCTTCAAATAGGTGATGATGAAGCAGTTTTAGAAAGCTCTCTTAATACAGATCAAACAATATACAGAGTTGGAGATACAGTGTCGTTTGAACTGAACATTAGCAACTATGGTACTATCGATGCGTATGATATTCATGTTGATATCATTAATATCAAATTCAATTATCTGTGGCATCCAACTGATATAGTAGTTGTAAAATCATTTGAGATTGATCAAATAAATTCAGGAGAGGAGTTATCAAGAGAATTTTCCATTTTAGCTAATAGTTATATTGGTTTGAATTCATATATTGCACTGATTAGTTTCACATCAGATAAAGAACAAACACCAACAGAGATAGAGAATCCTTGGACTGGTGGATCAATTTTTTGGATTTTTGGAGGAGAAACAAGAAATATTGTAAGCTCTACTCTATCTTTTGGAATACTTCTACCCCCTATTTCCTTACAAAACCAGATCAGACCCAGTTTTCCATTACCTGAAATCTCCATATCAACTTTATATTCACTATCGGAAAATGAAGATGAACTGTATGTTGAATACACAATAACAAATGAAGGTTTATCTGATACAAATGTATCAATTTATCAAATTCTAGACCCCTCAAAATATACACTTGATTCAGTAAATTGTAGTTATTATCATGATTTGGTGAACCCCCAAGTTTTAACTCCATTATTCAATGTAAAACAAGCACATACCATAGTAAGTTTTGCAAATGTTACTCTCTCTCCAGGAGATTATATTGTTATCTCTGAGACTTATACAAATCTTTCTGGAAATTTTACAATACCTCCACTTGTTGTCAATTATAAATCAATATATCAAATTTATATAACTGAATACGAAGAAATAAGTTCTCCAGCACAAGAACAATCTTCAGAAACAAGCAATCTTTTAGTAAAAATGTCACCATCTAATATAACAGAAGGTTCACAGAATATTTTTAACTGGGCTTCTTTCTCATTCTCTATTTATATCAGCATTCCAATATCAGAAGAATATACTAAGATAACATTTTCACCACTACATTACATTTATCCTTTAATTAGCATTGGAATTGTTACTTCAGTAGTCTTAGTTGTTATGTTGATTTCAAGAATAAGAAGAAGATATTGATTCTATCTCATATCGAAATCTTCTGATGTAAAATTTTTCAAGAAAGCCATAATTTCTTCTTGCATAGCAGCACTTTGTTTTATCGTCATTGTCTGAGCATAAAACATCGAAAACATATCTCCCAATAAGCAGAGAGTGCATAAATCTGTTGTTAATTCTTCATTTGAAAACTTACATGGAAAATTCAAAGGTAAAATCTCACCTTCTGGACTTTTTCGAGTTATTCCTTGCTTCCATTTACATGTTCTAGGAGAAGACATTTAGTCACCTTTTAACGGACTTTTTGTTAAACTATTTTAAAGATATTTGTCTATTATTTTTCTTTAAATGTTATTGACAGTTTCTACTCTCTTTCTCACAAGTTTATTAACTGTTAAATTCTAATGTGAACAAGAAGTGTTTAAATGAATTGCCCAGATTGCACTAAGGAATTAACTATATCCAAGATACGAGACTACATATCTTTTCAGTGCAATTTCTGTGGATTAAATGAGCAAATTTATTCAACAAATGAAGAGGAAGCTTATAAAATCCTAATTAAGAAAAAAGAAAGAAGAAGAGAAACTGCTCTTTATGCTAGGAAATCCAAAGCAGAAGAATTTCCTCTTTTTACTCGAAAGACAAGCAAAGAGAAGATGGAACTTATTGAGAGAGGTGGTTCTGATCCTGAGAATTTACCTAAAGTTGTTAAAGGAATAATTAGCAATTCAGATGTTGAACTTATTTATTATAAATTTCTAAAACAGAAATTTCCAACATCAAGCAAGCAAAAACCTAATTTTCCCCAACCTTTAAATCAATTCTTAGAGAAAAAAAACATGAAGTCTTTGTATGAGTTTCAAAACCAATCATCCAAAGTAATAGAAGATGGAAAAGACGTAGTGATAGTCGCTCCAACAGGAACTGGAAAAACAGAAGCATTTCTACTACCAATTCTGGCAAAGATATGGAATAAAACCTCTCACCCCTTATTGCGAAGAGGTTTATCTACAATTATTATTTATCCAACAAAGGCTTTAGCAAGAGATCAAAAGAAGAAAATCGTAGAATATGGAGGAGTTTTGAATATTACCTGTGAAATTTTCGACGGTGATACACCTAAGAAAATTAGAGAAAAAATTATGGAATATCCTCCTGATATTCTAATAACAAATCCTGATATGCTTCATTATCACATGAGGAATCCTCAATTCAGAGAGATTTTAAGAAATGTAGAAAGTGTAATTATAGATGAAATCCATGTAGCTGTAGGGGCTTTCGGTTCAAATATTTATTTTATCTTAAAACGCTTGCAAAGGTTAGTAAAAGAAAAGATACAACTTATTGGTTCTTCAGCAACAATAGGTAACGCAGAGGAATTTGCTAGTAGTCTATTTGATAGGGAAGTAGAAATAATATCAGTAGAAGAAGCTAGAAAAGCTCCTACTCATTTACTCATTGCTCTACCTTGGAGTGTTAGCCAATACACAATTACTTCTGCTATTGCTAGACAATTAATAACACAAGGGCATAAAACACTATGTTTCCAAAATAGTCACAAAAATGCTGAAATTGTTAATTTACTTCTGAGAAGTGCTCGAATTAAATCAGCTATTCATCGAGCTGGATTAACAAAAGAATATCGAGACAAGGTAGAATTAAATTTTAGAAATGGAGAATTAAGCGCATTAGTTTCAACCCCAACATTGGAATTAGGAATAGATATAGGTGATGTTGATGGTGTTGTTTCATCAATTGTAGATATTACTAGTTTTATTCAACGGTTGGGTAGAGCTGGAAGAAAAGGACAAGAATCTGTTGGTGCTTTGATTTTAAGAAATGATGATCCAATAAGTACATATTACATTTCACATCCTGAAACATACTTTGAAGACATTAGAAAAGGTTATGTTGAACCGATGAATGAGATAGTATCATACTATCAGTTATTGTCAGCTTCAATTGAGAAACCAATTGAAGAAGAAGAATTTCCGAACCATGTTAAGATAGTTCAGAAACTAGAAAAAGATAACTTAATTAGGAAAACGCAGTCTGAAGCATACAGAATAAAATCCAAAGCTGATGCTGTTAAACTATTACGCTCATATTCAATAAGAGGAATTGGTAACACACTCTCTTTAAAAGACAGCAATGGTAAAAGATTAGGGGACAGATCCATGCCAATGGCTGCTCGGGAATTACATCCCGGAGCTTTTTACTTACATGGAGGGTCGTATTATCGTTCTCAAAAATTCACATATAATCCGAAATTCGGTGGAGGAGAAATAATCCTAAAACATATAGAACCAGTAAATCTCAAGACAACAGCTCTGAGATTTGCTACTCCAACCATACTCTCAATAAATGAAAACAAAACAGTATTTGGATCAGAAGTGATTTATTGTGATTTAGAGATAACTGAAAATGTTGTAGGTTATCAAATTTCAGATATTTATACAAATAAAATTCAAGAAGTAAGAGACTTAGAAGAACCTATTATCTATTCCTTCCCCACAAAAGGTTTTGTTTTTACCATGCCAAAACCTCAAAAACTTCCAGTAGAAGTGCAAGGAATGTCAGAGAAGATATTTTACAGTGGAACATTTCATGCTATTGAGCATGTGTTAATTGAATCAAGTTCGATGTTAACAGGTGGAGGAAGTAATGAAATAGGAGGAATTTCAATGGGTTCTTCAGGAGCTATTTTCGTTTATGATGCAGCTAAGGGTGGTAGTGGATTATCCAAATTACTGTATGACAGATTGGATGAAGGCATGAAACGTTCATTAAGAATATTACAAGATTGTAACTGCACAAGTACTGATGGATGTCCAAGATGCACTTATTCCTATCAATGTGGAAACAATAATCAACCACTAAACAAAATTGGCGCAATAGAATCCTTGAAACTTATGGATAAAACAAAGTCAAAAATTATTGATGATTTTTCTGAATATGATGTATATGTCTGATTTCCTTTGATTATGTTTTTACTTTGTCGAAATAAATGTAATACCGTAGTAGAGCTTACAATCATATCCCTGTCTCATGTGCTTTTTTGTTAAGATTCTAGAGATTATTGTTAATGATAGAAGCTGATTATGATCCAGATGAATTTATAGATGTAGCATTAAATTGTATATTCCCTTCAACAGAAGAAATAGATCCTGAAATATTGAAGGAAATAACTAATTTTCTGGAAACTAGTGAAACAAAGAATTATCCTGAAGATGCTGAAATCGTTAGAGGAGAAATCAGGAAAGCTCTAATACATTTTAAGAATAGACCTTATCTCTATCAAACAAGAAAAAAAATGGAAGAAATTCTAAGAAATGATGAAAACTGGAGAAAATTCTTTATTGCACCTAAACTCTTGATGGAAGAAATGAAGAATGCAGGATTGAATAAAGAAGAAATAGAAATGTTAAAGGAATCCCTGAAAACTGCTGAAAGATCATATTATAGAATGAAATCAATACCTTCCCCATAACAGTTTATATAAACCACTTTTTTTTAAAACTCAAATATACGCACTAGAAGCATTATTCAGCAAAAGTAAATAAATAGCTCTAAACACTATCTATTCATTGATGTGAAAAGTTTCCAATAATAAGAAATATCCTCCAATTATGTGAATGCAATGAAAAAATCAAGTGAGTTGATTAGTCAATTACGCCGTCTAAACCTAGATGAAATAGATAAAAGAAAACTTCGTAATTTGCTGATTATTCTTTCTATTTCTATATTATTATTTTCATTATCACTTTACCTAAAGAATCTAGCTTCCTTATGGTTCTGGGAAGAACAAAGCGAACATGGACCTGGATATTTTTATTGGACAAACTACAATGATAGCGAAATTCTAGAGGTATGGTATTTGGAAGCATATGGTGATGCTTCCTATTATTATGAACCTTATTTACTTGCATTCAAATATGAGAATTGGAATCCTTACGCAGGAGGGAACTACGACGATGATCCTTTGCATGGATATGCATATGGACCTCTATTCATATTCGGTTTGTATTTTATTTCTTTATTTGTTGGATTATTCAATCCAGGAATGGAAAGATCAATAATTGTTTATCAATCAGTTAAATGGACACATCTGGTTTTTGATTCCTTATGTGTTGTAATGATTTACATAATAATTATTAGTTTGAATTCTTTCAAAGAGAAAGATGTAAAAAAACATACATTAGGACTTTTAGGAGGACTTATTTTTCTCTTTATGCCAATTAATTTACTATATGTCGATAGTGTTTTTCTCAATACACCACAGATGTGCTTTTTCACCTTGTTAAGTTACCTCTTATTCATGAAAAATAAACATAAAACTTCAGCTTTCTTCCTTTCTATAGCTTGGTTATCCAAACAAATGCCGTTGTTTTTACTAATTCCTTGGTTTTTAATTATTTGGAAAAAAGATTCTCTCAAAGAAGCTTTATTAGATTTCGTTATTCCATTTATTGTCACAACTTTTATTCTCTCACTTGCATGGATATTTATCTCTCCTGTTTCTTATGCTTGGAGAGTTTTTGGACCAGGAAAACCCCTTAATTTCGTAGATTTGGAACATCCTAGACATACTGTAACGCTTGCTCATAGTTTCCTCTTTCTTGGAAGTGAAGGATTGGCAAATTTCTATGCAATAATTAATAGTTATATGATTCCATTCCTTGTTTTCTACGCATTGACGTGCTTTATTTCATACTTTAATGGAAAGATATTAGGAGAAAATGAATCATACTTCACAATTCTTACTACATGGATTATAATTAATACGCATCTATTTATCTCAAGAGGAGTTTATAAATACTATAATGCTTTTATTACGCCATTCATAATACTGAGTATCCTCGTTTTTTTAGATGATAGTATTTTAAAATTAAAATCAAGAATCCCAAGAATTAGAAAAAATTCAGGTGACAAAAATGAAATAAAAAATCAAAAAAACAAAAAAGAACTAAATACAAACGAGAATAAACATTTAACATTGGTATTATTGATTTCAACATTTCTCATTGCAAACGGCTTATTTTACTATTATAATTGGGTTTTAATTACAAATACAAGATTCTTGCATCCCCTTTATCTTCTAATTTTATTTGTAATCATTAGTTTATTTATTCCTCCAGTAGTTTACGGGAGCTTCACTAAGAAAAGCAATTATCTAATGATTAAGGATGATGTTATTTATATTCTGAAACAAACAAAAAATGGTTATATAACTCTAAAACAAAAAATAATCAAAAAATCAAAATAAGAGAATAAATTCTTCATTCTCAATTTCATTCTCATTTTTTGTTAAGAATTTTTGAAATTTTATTGAATCTACGCAAACAAAGAAAAAATTCTTATAAACCAATCGTAGCTTAATTAATGTAAGAGAGTTGTAAGTGAAATTGATGTTCAGTAATTTTATGAAATCAAGAAAGGCAGTTTCTGAAGTACTAGCAACAGTAATAATAATTGCTCTAGTATTAGGTGCTGGGGGTATAGTGGCTGCTATACTCACTACTGTAAATGTAGTAGACTTACCGGGTTATTTCCAAACTCCAGAACCAAAAGAAGTTAATCTTTCTTTAAATGTAGTAAACATCTCTGATCTTAATTTCAATAGTTTTTACGATACAATCGAGTTACATCTCTCTCTTGATGCTGAATCTCCTACTATTTACATAAGAGACATTGATCTTTTACTACCAACAGGAAATTCTCTTGATGAAATTACACCATGGATAATTGATGAAACATCACAAATCCTAAACGAAACCTTGGGATATTATGTCCATTATGGAACTATTAATTCAACATTCATAATCCAGATAAATGATATGGGGAGAGCTGATGCAGAAATACAAACAGGCTCGTCTCTTTATTTCATCATAGAATATGTCTATTATGCTCAAGGTGGCTCTAGAATTGAAAGGATGACTTCATATTTCCAAAGCTCTTTATTCACTTTTCCCTAATTCTGATTTTTCCTCTTTAAAGAATCAAATCTCGTAAATTTTTTTAACACTGCAAAGAATAGTTTCAAAATTACAGGAGAAATAAATTGAAACCTTGTGTTGAAATCCTAAGAAATCTTGTCTCTTTTCCTACAATTAATAATCCTAATGAAGGTAAAAAACCATCTCGTGAAATCTTGGACTACATAAATGATTCGCTTCTATCCCCAAATGAGTATAAAAGCATGTTTTATGAAGAAAATCAATATTCTACACTTGTATCTTACATTGGAAAAGGAAATCCTAAAATCCTCTTTATTGGTCATTGTGATGTAGTACCTCCTGGACCTGGGTGGGAAACTAATCCTTTTGAATTAACGATAAACGATGATGAAGCATATGGTCGAGGAACAGCTGATATGAAAGGAGCTGTTGCAGTTATGTTAAGCCTAGCTAGAAAACTAGCAGAAGAAAAAAATTGTACTATAATTTACGCTCTAACTCTAGATGAAGAATCTGGTGGGCAATCTGGTGCAAGTTTATTATTAC
>JBHLQZ010000005.1:0-28425 GCA_048883065.1 Candidatus Thorarchaeota archaeon
GACCCATTCAGTATTACTATATCAGCTACTAATCCTGGTGCAATCGCGCCCATTAGAATAGTTTCCTTAATACCTGCTTGAGTGAGTCTTTGAGCATTGTTTAGTGTTGCAAACCTTACCACGTCAATAGGATCAAGTCCTTGTCGAACTAATCCTTTAGCAAGTCCCAACATTCCTCCTTTCTTAACTAATTCATCTGGCCAAAGATCATCTGTACATAATCCAATTGAATCAGTATAACGCAAGTTTTTAATTGATGTGATTAATAGTGGAAGCATTTGAGGAATAGCAAAGACGTGTGAGCTTATCATCAACCGCATTCCTCTATCCAATTTCAGTTGTAGTTCTGGACCATAATTCTCATGGTCAGCTGTGAAGCCCAATGCAACAAGGTATGTATCTAATGCACTGCTATCTAAGCTTCTAAGTTTGTCAACGAATATCTTTCCTGGTAAAGTTTTTAAACTATTGAGACGGAGGAATTTTCCACCAATAATCCCCATAGCTACACCCATTTTTTGGAGTAAACTAAGAGTACCAAAAGCTTCTCCAAGTTTTGGTAAGAGCAAATGGAAGTGAGAATCACGAGGAATATTCGACTCCCATCCAGCTTTTATTATATCAGTTATTATAGGATCCCCTGAGACTATTTCTTCGACACTCATCAGCTCACCAAGCTTTTTTCCTCCCTTCTGAAGCATTTCTTTTATTTCATTTACCCTGATATCTGCTCCTGATGTTTCAGCACCTCTTTTAGATGGCACACAGGTTGGAATGTCGAAATAAAGTCTAGCTGGAAGATTTTGGGAGTTGTTAACCATTAATGAGAAACCATCCACTCCCATGACGTTTACTATTTCATGGGGATCAGCAAAAATGGTACCAGTACCATTTATTGCAGCAATTTGAGCATAAGCTGGTGGGAGTATCATGGAGCTTTCAATATGAATGTGAGGGTCAATGAAAGCAGGGATAAGTGTCTTTCCAGTCGCTTTAATGACATTTAATCCTTGAATATGATCATTGAAAACTGAAACTATGAATCCTTTGTGAATCCCAACATTTCCTTCTAATAAATCTCCCGTATGGACGTTGAGTATTGTTCCTCCCTGAATAACAGTATCTATTTTTATTTCTCCCCTTGCAGCTCTGAGTAAATCATCATACATCTGGATTCTTCTTTGTAAAAGTTCATTCAATTCATTTCACCAGTGAGAGATTGATTTTTTTTACTTAGTCGAAAACTTTGTTTTAAATATTTTGACATCTTGGAAGAAGAACAAGGGGGGGATCCTCAATCTATTGATTTTTGTTACAGAATCGGTTTGGATTATGTTTCCTGTAGTCCTTTCCGTGTTCCAATAACTCGTCTTGCAGCTGCTCATGCAACCTTAAGGAACAAATAGAGGAGAAAAACCTCCTTTTCTTATTTTTTTTATCAAAGAGTGACTATTTTATCAATACTATCTAAAAAGAATCCAACATCTTCTATAAATTCGAAAAGTAGCCTTACCAAATCTGATTTTAAAGAAGTTCTATAAAGCGCTATAAGCTCATCTAGCATTTGTATGTTAGTTTTAGTATTGGCAAATTCTGTATATATCCCTATTAAATCTTTTTCTTGGAGGGCACTGAGTAGATTTTCTAAAATCTCAAAGATATAATACATCTTATTGTTTATAGCTCCTGATTCGCTATAATCCTCAAGCATAATTTTGGTTGAAATTTCCTGAGCTTTAGAAGCTATGTCTTCATAAGCAATGTCTAGCATTTCCAATACTAGCTCATCGATATACAAATCATCTGATTGTTTTTCAATAGGGACTTCAATCACATCTAATTCTTTTGTTGTAGTTTTAATTTCTTCATCTAACCATTTTACAAAGGCTGGAGTAATAATGGGTTTTCTATCGAGTAGCTTATCAGCTGAGGTAAACTCTTCTCTTTTGGGTTTTGGTTGGAAGTATAGATCTTTTATTTCAGAATGGGTTGTATATTCCGGATAATTTTCATAAACATATTCAACGATTTGTCTTGTACTGTAATTCTTAAAATCATAACATAAGTCTTGTATAACTTGATCGTAAATTTCACCAAAATCATTTTCTAGAATATACTGTTCTCCATATTCTGTTATTTGATAACGATGTAAAAACTCTCCACTAGGTTTTTCCACTTCCTCATGCTCTACATAACCATAATCTATTAAATGTTGGATATCCTCTTGAATTGTTTGGCAATAAGGACCAAATTTGAAAGGAATAAAATCATAACCACTATTAATATGGTAATTTTTTTCTAATAAAAAGACAAGTTTTTGAAACTGTACTCTCCCATTAACGTACCCCATATGCTTTAGCAAGAGTAAAAGCGTAGCGTAGCGGGACATCCTAATATATTAAAAAGAGATTAATATTTAAACTCATAAATTCATAGAAGACAAAAATGAAGAGATTTCTTAGTTCTGGAAATACACTTGTATTAATAGCAGCTCTATTATGGGGAACAAGTTTTGTCGCAATTGAGTGGGGATTTAAAGAAAGCACTATAAATCCTATATTGTTTGTTTTTTTGCGGTTTATTCTAGCTTCTTTGGTGTTTTTACCTATTGCTTTATTCAAAATCTCTGGACTGAAGCGTTTGTTAATTTCAAAGGAAATAATAATTATTTCATTTTGCAATGCTATAGCCTTTTTATTACAATTTTTAGGACAACAACATACGACAGCAGGAAAAGCTTCATTATTCGTTAATTTTTATGCAATAACAGTACCTCTCTTTGCACCACTTATTCTACCAGAAAAATATAGCTGGAGGGTATTGGTTAGCGCTATTTTAGGTTTTTCTGGTGCGTTCTTTGTAACAACCAATCTAAATTTTGCAGAGATCACAAGTGGAACAATAAGAGGAGATTTACTGACTCTAGGCTCAGGTTTGGCTTGGACTGCATATATTTTATTATCAAAGAAATTATTAGAAAAGGAGAAGGAACAATCGGGTATAGGTATATTTTTTGGAACAGTAGTATGGACAACCCTATTTCTAGGGTTTGCATTACCAATAGCTTTGGTGAATAAAACTTGGAGTGAAATTAGCAGTCAATTTAATTGGCAAGCCATTATAGCAATTATCTATCTGGCAATAGTTTGTACAGCAAGTGCTTTTGCAATTTACATGGAAGGATTAAAGAGATCTGAAGCTGGAGAAAGTGCCATATATATGCTGTTGGAAGTAGTAGTAGCTTTCATATTGGGATGGATAATTTTCAAAAATGAATATCAAACATGGGAAATTGTAGGAACAGTATTGATAGTTTTTGCTATTTTGTTTGTATCTATCAAAATAAATAAGAAAAGTAGTAAAGTAGCAAAAAATAAGGAAATAGAAGAAGGAACTTAGACTAATGTCACAAAAATAATACGATAGAAATACGTTTTAAAAATAATGAAAAAGTTGATGTCAAAATATTTTTTAATTACAAAAAAAAACTATAAGCTTATGAAAAAACAACACATTATATCTATTGTAATGATTGTTCTTGGTTTTGCATTAATTGCAACAGCCTTGGGAATAGTTTATGCTTCCTATCCTCCAAATAGAGCAAATAACATTGATAACACCATTGCAACTTTTTTCCAAAATAATTCATCTAGTACTATTGAAACTATTTTAAAATATGTAACTTACTTAGGAGAACCAATTGTATTTGTTGGTTTACTACTTATTTTATACTATGCTTGGGATAAAAGAAAAGGATATAGGGCTATAACGGTTGTAGTATCTTCTACAGCAGTTGTCTATTCTGCAAAAGCAGGTTTTAGAATGGAAAGGCCAGCTTCATCAATATGGGGCGGTGGTATAGAAGCTGAAGATATTACAACTTATGGTTTCCCTAGTGGTCATGCTCAAGTAGGTACTACTTTTTGGGGTATGCTTGGTATATTTGTTACTAAATGGGGAATGCTAATATTTGCAATACTTATACCATTAATATTAGGTTTCTCTAGAATTTATCTAAGAGTTCATTGGTTTACTGACGTAATTATGGGACTTGGTATTGGTTTGATTATACTAGTTGTTTACATGTATGCTGAAGAACCAATTACAAATCATTTAGAAACAAGATCAAACGTAATAAAAGTGCTTTATGCTTTACTTACAATGGTAGTTCTTGCTGCTCCTGTAATTCTTCTTCACTATGATCCTGTCTTTTTAAGTTATGATATTGATGGTGAAATTTTCAAACGGATGATTAGTACTCTAAAATTCATAATATTATTTACTACAGTTTCTATATCATACACGTTTGAAGAGAAGATTGTCAATTTTGAAAACAAAAAGGAAAAATGGTGG
This sequence comes from Candidatus Thorarchaeota archaeon, assembly GCA_048883065.1. Lineage (GTDB taxonomy): Archaea > Asgardarchaeota > Heimdallarchaeia > Heimdallarchaeales > Heimdallarchaeaceae > UBA460. The sequence continues at coordinate 4,354 of JBHLQZ010000005.1, forward strand.
CACATATTACTACGCATTCTAATAGGAATAATAGTAATTGCACTTATTTATGGTTATAATATGATATTTGACTATGTAAGTGTTAATTATATTATAAGCGCAATAGTTGATTTAATAGTATATGCTCTACTAGGCCCATTCATAATACTCTTTATACCTTGGCTTATCAAGAAACTAAAAATATAATTTTAATTAGAGGGGGAGTTGTTTTTTTTGTATTTTATAAAAAAATCACAAAATCCTTTTAACTAATTAAAGAAATTGCTGCTTCATGAAGAAGCGTAATATTGTAGCAACATTATTTTTGTTATTAGGTATTGCTCTCATAACAACAACTTTGATAATTGTTTTTTTACATTATTCTAACAGAGCAAACCCAATAGATAAAGCTATAGCTGACTTTTTCTTCTCATATAATAATGAAGCGCTAACTAAAATAATGAAGATTATAACATTCTTAGGAGAATCAATAATATATGTTGCAGTCCTGGTGATTCTTTACTACATTTGGGATAAAAGTAAAGCTTACAAAACTATTGTAATCTTAATCTCTTCAGTGTTTGTTGTCGCAACAGCAAAAGTTTCATTTCATTTAGACAGACCAGATGAATTTTGGGGATATCAACCAACAGGTGAAACTTCCTATGGATTACCAAGTGGACACACACAATTAAGCACAACTTTCTGGGGAGTTCTAGCAACGATAATCCCAAAGTGGGGGATGCTTTCCGTAGGTGTAGTTTTACCAATACTCATAGGATTTTCTAGAATTTTCTTGGTAGTGCACTGGTTTACCGATGTGCTTATGGGCTTTGGTATTGGATTGATTATTATTGGATTATTTATATTTCTAGAAGAATCTGTATCAAATTATATAGAAAAGCAATCGATAAAAATCAAATTTTTGTTTGTTTTAGTATTGTTTGTAGTATTTGCTATTCCTACAATATTCCTTCACAAAAATAACATACCTAATGAATTTGAACAAGAAATCAACATATTGAAAGTTCTTGTTCTCTTTACTACAGGATCTTTATCCTATGTGATAGAAGGCAAAATTGTAGATTACAATAGCAAAGTAGACAGATGGTGGAAAATAATTTTAAGAATTCTAATTGTAACTATTCCTATAGCTATTATGTATGTATATGATCAAATAATAACAAAAGATATGCCTTTAGATGCTCTGAAAATCTCACTAGACATGGTTGTTTATGCTATTATGGGACCCATGCTTTTCTTATTATTCCCATGGATTATTAAGAAATTAAATTGGTAATCAAAAATATCCTCTCTACTATTTTTTATTTAATCTACTAAAAACATTAGTAGAAACTTATCTGTCTTTCAACATTAGATTTTTAAAGCAAATTGGGTTTTGCTAATTTAGTTGAAAGAGGCTAAGTAAATGAGTGATGAAATCAAGCTCTTTGGAAAATGGGATTTCAATGAAGTTACAGTTAATGATCTAGGATTACAAAGATACATCTCTTTACGCCCAGTCTATTTTCCACATTCCGGTGGTCGTTATCAAGATCAACGATTTAAGAAAGCTGAAATGAGCATAGTTGAACGATTTATTAACAAACTCATGCGAAAAGGAAAAAACGCTGGTAAGAAACAAAGATTAATTAATATTGTGAGGGTAGCATTTGATATAATTCATGAAAGAACAGGACAAAATCCTATTCAAGTGTTAACTGATGCAATTAGTAGTGTGGCTCCTAGAGAAGAAACCACTCGTCTTACTTATGGAGGAGTTGCTCAACATATTTCTGTTGATGTCTCGCCATTAAGAAGAGTAGACTTAGCTTTAAGATTTTTAGCAGCTGCAATAAAACAAAAAAGTTTTAACAACGTTAAAAGTGTTGAGGAAGTTGTTGCAGAGGAATTAGTTCTAGCAGCAAAAGGTGACTCATCTAGTGCTGCAGTTAAGAAGAAGCAAGAAATAGAAAGAATCGCACTTTCTGCAAGATAAGGGAAAAGGTGTAAAAAATGGGTAAAAGACCAGCTCGCTGTTATACTCGTGTTAGGGGACCTGCAAATACAAGAGTAGGTAAATATGTTAGAGGAGTACCAGATTCTAGAATAAGAGCTTATGATGCAGGTAATAGAAAAGGAAAGTTTCCTGTACACATTCATCTAGTATCAAAAGAAAAATGCCAAATAAGACATACAGCTTTAGAAGCTGCAAGAATTGCAGTAAATAGACAACTACAAAGAAATATAGGTACTGAAGACTATCACATGACAATAAGAATCCATCCACATCACATCTTGAGAGAAAATAGGATGATGGCTGTAGCTGGTGCTGATAGAATTCAAGATGGAATGAGGAGATCTTTTGGTAAACCTGTTGATAGAGCTGCAAGAGTAAAAGAAAGACAAGAGTTAGTAACAGTAAGAACACATGCTAGATATTATCGTGTTGCTATAGATGCTCTAAAGAGAGCGGCTGATAGATTCCCAACTCCTTGCACATATAAAATAGGTAAAGGCGAAAAACTTGTAAAAGAACTTCAGAAGACAGGAAAATTCGCGAAAAAAAGGGAAAAGATCAAAGAACCCAAAGACGAAGAGACAGGCGAAGAGACAGGCGAGGAGACAGGCGAAGAGACAGGCGAAGAGACAGACGAAGAATAAGAAAAATAACCTTCACTGTTTTTATTTTATTTTTTCTAAACTCTAAAAAAAAGAGATTTGTCTTGATTAATTCATCTCTCTATTCTACTTTAATCCAGTAGTGACCGTCTTTTTTCAATACATATGATAGTAATACAAGAAAGCTTTGCTTCTTATTTTTTTATTTTTAAAAAGTATAAGTGATGTAAACAAAAAAGATAAAAATGAGGTGTCAAGATGATTTTAGACATGGCTCGGTAGCTCAGCTGGAAGAGCGCGAGACTCATAATCTAGAAAATAAGGGCTAGTGGAAACAGCTGTGTCCCTCAGATGAGTACATCTCGAGGTCAGGGGATCGAAACCCCTTCGAGCCACCACTAATTTTCTTCTTTTTTTTAGAAACACTAACAAAAAATAGACTAATAGATTGTAATGAATTTCTCTTCTTAGAGTTTCTTTAATTGATGGTTTTTGATAATATCTGATTCATCTTCTATTGTTACTCTTAACATTGAATCTCCTTTAGTAATACTATATACCACATTCATTCCATCTATTACTTTACCAAAAACTGTATGTTTCCCATTTAAGTGTCTACAGCTGTCTGGATTTAGTACAATGAAGAACTGTGATCCATTTGTATTTGGACCAGCGTTAGCCATACTTAAAGCTCCTAACTCATGAATTTGAACAGGATTGTCAACTTCATCAGCGATTTTATATCCTGGTCCTCCGCCTCCTGTGCCAGTAGGATCTCCTCCTTGAACAACAAAATCTGGAATTACTCTATGAAATGTAACTCCATTGTAGTAATCTGATTTCGCAAGAGATACGAAATTCTTTACTGTATTAGGAGTGTGTTCATCAAAAAACTCAATCTTAATTGTTCCCTTATTTGTTTCCATAATTGCTTTTGTCATTTTATCACAGGTAATTTTAACTTCTTCAAAATAAATGTGTATTGATATCTCTAGAAACCTTGCAATAAGGTTCCTTCATCAGAAAGTGACCTAAACAACAAGGTTATTTTCAAAACAAACTACTCTTCTAATAAGGTAGAATTATTTTTTCTTGTTAACTAGTTCAATCACAATTTCAGGAAGATCATTCATATCTGTAACATAAAATGGATAACTTGGTTCATGGTCACCAGTTACACATACTTGTATTACATTAGCTCCTAAACTCAGAGCAAATTCAATGAATTTAGGATTATCTTCGATAATGATGGTTTTTTTTGGTTCAACATATAATCTAGTAAATATTTTTTCATAGAATTTTTCGTTAACTTTGTGGGTGTTTATTAAATCAGGTCCATAGCATTCTTCAAAACAGTCTATAACACCCATACCCCTTAGATATCCTTTCAATTCCCAAGAAACTTCTCCGGATGCAGTATACAGTCGAAATCCAAGTTTTTTGAGTTTTCTAATACTATCAATAACACCTGGAAATGAAGCTCTTACATTTGGTGTAATAAACTCCATAGCTTCTTTGAAAACCCTCTTGTATTCATTCTTAGCTGGAATATTTACACCTACGTATTCAAACATGTCTTCAATCCATCTAGTAATGAAGTCATTATAATATATTTGATAATCTACTACTCTTTCTTCTTCAATAATATCTCTATATTCTCTCATTATTTCCTCTATAAAGCTAAAATTAGCTTCTGCCCATTGGTGTTTTTCTCCTCCATATAGTGGTACAAAATAATCTCCAATCATTTTTTGGAACTGAATACCACGTATTTTATTATCATTCATTACTCCCCCATCATCAAAAAATAATGCAAATTCTGAGAAATTCATTGAAGTCTTGCTTCTTCTCAATTACTACTTCATAAATTTATGTGAAGTGATTTTTGCTTTTAAAGTTCTAAAACTCGATAAAATACTTTCATTAACCCCTATAACAGAAAAAACCCCTTTTCTTCGAGTGGAAATAAGAACATCATCTTATTAGAAGGAAGATAGAGTTTTTTAAGAAAGATGGAAAAGAGAGGGTAGAAACAAAATCTTTTCAATTTTCAAGTGAAAATTTAAAAAAAAGCTATTTTATAAAAGTTAAACTCTCTTCCAAGGGTAGTTTTTCATGGTGATCATATGAGTAATGTAGAAGTTGTATTGGATGAACATGATATTAAAGAAACTGAACTAGAATCAAAGAAAACAAGTAGAAAAAATGCAATATTTTGGTATAGCTATGATATGGCTGACACATTCTTTTCACAATCTGTGATAAGTCTAGCCTACACTCCATTTGCTTTATTAACTGGTTATAAATTAGGTTGGGAACTTTCTACAGTATTTATCATTATGTCAGCATTCATGGCCGGTTCAAATCTCTTAATAGCTATAATGGGACCAATTCTAGGGGCCATTTCTGATAGAGCAGGAAAAAGAAAACCTGCAGTACTGATTTCAGCAGGAATAATGATAACAGCAACAGCTATGATAACTATTTGGACAAACTTCTGGTGGGCTAGTGGTTTGTTTGTTATTGCAAATTTCTGTTATCAAGCAGGTCGAATGTTTTATGATGCACAAATTCCATTCATTGCTGAAACTGAAAAAAGAGGTTTTACACAAGCAATTGGTGGTGCTATTGCAGCTTTTGGTTCAGTAATAGCAATAATAATCAGCATAGTTATAGGCCTTGAAGGTTTATTTGGTCCTCATGATCTAGTTAACCAACCTCACGAAATGTGGGAATTAGACAGCGTGGTTCTTGATCGTAATAATTTGAATTATGGTGGATTAAGATGGTTATTCCTGATATCAGCCATAGTTATAATCTTGATTAGTATACCTTATCTTTTTCATAAAGAAGTAGAAAATCCTCCCGAAACAGAATTTACTGCTAGAGATTACATGAAATCAGCATTGATTGATTTTAAAACTTCCTTCAAAGCAATTATTTCTGATAGAAATTCATGGTTATTCTTCTTAGCTTGGTTCTTCATAACAGATGCAGCGAATACAACTATACTTTATATGGTACCTGTTGTTGCAACAATGGGGGGAGAATCACTCGCATCCATGACTAATTATATCATTCTTGGAGGAATAATTTTCTCTATAATATTTGGTATAATTGTTGGAAAACTTATGAACCCAATGGGACCAAAGAAATTATTCTTGGGAGTAGGCATATCCTGGTTTATTGCAATAGTTATTTTTGTCATAAGTGGATTAGGTCCAATCCCTTCATGGGTGATATGGTTTGGAGCAATCTTCATAGGAATAGGGTTTGGTGGAATATGGATTGTTGGAAGACAATTTATTATGGTTCTTGCACCACCATCACGGCTTGCTCAATATGGTGGTTTCCAGAAAATAGCAGGAAGAGTTAGTGCAATTGTATCTCCGCTCATGTTTGGAGGAATAATCTTTGCTACTGACCATTTACCAACACCAACTCCCATGAGACTTGCTCTTGCAAGCTTGCTAATTCTTTTCTCAGTAGGCATTTTGGTTACATGGTTTATCAAAGATCCTCATGAAAGATACATGCAAGGAGAGCGAGCTCCATACAAAGGTATTTACGATAAATGAACAAAAAATATTGAGATATGTTAAATAAGAACGTCTTTAGTTGAAATTTGGTTTATGAAAAGATTAATAATAATACGAAAATGAGGAAAATCAATGGCAAAGAAAAAACCTGTTTCAATAGAGCTTCCTCCAGAGTTAACAATTTCCAAAGAAAAAGAGAAAAAAATACATAAGATGCTTGAAGCAACAAGAAGAGAAACTCCAAATTTTTGGGAAGAAGAAATAAGTGAGAGTTTTTACGTTCCCGTTGATGATGGTGAGATAAGAGTATTGCATATAAAACCTAAAAAATCAATTTCTAAAAGACCAGTAGTATTTGTTCCAGGTTGGGGTGGCCTTCCAGAAGGATATACTGATTACTACGAAGTTGTTCATGATTTAGTGGAATTCTATTATGTTGAAACGAGAGAAAAACACACTAGTAGATTAGATAGAAAGAAAGCAAAAATGGATATGGATCAAAAAGCAAAAGACGTTCAAGACGTTATTAAATATCTAAATCTTGACAAAACAGATTTTGTCCTGTTTGGTACTTGTTGGGGTGGGGCAATAGTTTTACATGGGCTTATTAACAAAATAATAAAAGCACCTACTATTATTGCCCATGATCCTATGCATACATTATGGTTCCCAAAATGGATCTTAAATTATTTCGCTCCTTTCATACCTGTTTTTGCTGCTGAAATAGTAAAACCAATTCTTGCAAAAATGCAATTAAGAGGTATGAAAGAGGAGGTTCAGAGAAAAAGAGCAGAAGCATTTATTGAAAATGCAGAAGCTTGGAAATGGAAGAGAGCTTCAATTGCAGTAAAAGATTTTGAACTATTCGGAAAATTGTCTGCAATAGAAGAAGAAGTATTCATTAATAATGGAACCCAAGATAAAATTCATGAACAAACAGATTATCCAAAAACAGCTAAAGAGATTCCTAATGGTAGATTTCTTTTCCTGAAAACAGATGAATCACGAAGAGAACGTTTAATGGGTTTGGTTGTGTTAGAATTTTCAAAAGTGTTAAAAGAGGAGGGGATACCTCCTTCTCTAGCTGAATTTGAAAAGAAACTTAAAAGAGAGTAAAGCTAAACTACAACAAACAACAGTGAAACCATCATTAAGATAATTGCAGTTAATAATACAATCTCACTGATTTTGGTTCTCTTTTCCAAACTAGGTTTTAGTACTTCTTTACTTTCCCAAAATGTTTCAATTTCCTTTCTTTTCTTTATCATCTCTCTTACAAAAGGTTCAATTTGAATACCTAAAGCTAGTACTAGAAAAACAACAGAAGTTGTTGCTAGAATAGCATAGATAAGGAAGTTCACCCCTTCAGCTTCTAATACTATTGCTCCTGTAATATCTAATGTGACAACTAAAGCCCAGAAAAATAATATAACTAAAGTTATTCTCAAACGTTCATTAACCAATCTTAATTCTTCTTTAATTATTTCGGATACCATTTTAATTACCTTCATTCTTGATTATACTTTCAATTTGTTTTACTATATTCTCAATCCAATCAAATCTCTCTGGAGTAGGTGATTCATAATAAATTCTGATTTTAGGTTCTGTACCAGATTTTCTAATTAAAATCCAAGTACCGTCTTTTAAATCATATCGAAGTCCATCTATAGTTAAAACTTTCTTTTCTTCTTTTTCCATGAATTCTTTTAGAGTTTGTTGGCATTTTTCATATATTATCGCTGCTCGTTCCTCGTTTACAAGAGAAGCTTTTCTCTCTGCAATGTGTCTTGGTATGCTCTCCATTATTTCAGAAACAGTTGTTTTACGCCTTATTATCACTTTCAATAATTTAGAAAATGCATACAAACCATCTATCCACAAACCCCAATTTGGAAAAATAGGTTTCCATGGTTCAGCTGCAAAAACCACCTTTTCCTTATTTTCTATAATTTCTTTTGCTTTACCATGAAGTTCACCTAACTGTGTTCTAACAATTATCCCTCCTAAACCTTGAACTGCTTTATCTATTGTAGTTGAGGAATCAATGCTTAGAATAATTTTACCAGGTCCATGTTCTTCTATTGCAAAAGTAGCTAAGAGCGCGTTTGTTCTAGATAATTCTACAAATTCTCCCTTTTCATTTACTAAAGCTATTCGATCACCATCACCATCAAAAGCAACTCCTAAAGTCTTTTCTTTTTTACACAGACCAATAAGTACGCTAAGATTCTGGGGACTAGGTTCAGCTAGCCTTCCAGGAAAATGACCATCTATATGAGAATTTATAGTAACAGCTTGAAAACCGAATTGAGTTAGTAAAATTGGTGCTAGATTAGACATTGGACCATTAGCACAATCCAAAATAACTTTTCTTCCATCACCTTTGAAATCTAAATCCTTTAGAATCCTCTTGATGTATCTTTCGTTTGCATCTTCTATCTCTTTCTGAGGAATTAGATGATCCCACTGTTCATGTCGAATGAATTTACCCTCATTTCTATTTAACTCAATCAATTCTTCGATTTGGTTCTGTTCTTCCTTAGTAAATTCCCTTCCATTTCTCAGAACTTTAATTCCATTATCTTGAGGTGGATTATGAGATGCAGTTATGTAAATTGCAACTGTATGATTATTATCTAGAGTTAGGTTTGCAATAACTGGAAAAGTACACAAACCTGCAAAAAAAACCTTTCCCCCACTAAGTGAAACTGCTGCTCTAGCACATTGACTTAAAGACTCTGAAGATGTTCTTGCATCGTGACCTACTATTATTCCTTTAGAAGGATATAATTTTGTAACAGCCTGACTAACCTCAAAAACTAGTTCAGCTGTAACTTTAGTTCCATATAGACCTCTTATTCCTGCAGTACCAAATAATTTTAGTCTTTTGTCCATTATTTTTTTCCTCTCAATATGGCATATAACTGTTTTTCTCTAAAGAAGAGACCTTACAAGAAATCTTCTAGTGATTTTTGATTTATTTTTTTGCTTGATTGTTTCTCAATTTCTGCATCTTGTAAGTATTCTTGTTCAAAGTTTTCTGCTTGATATAACTTCAGTATTTTTTCAAAATGAGAATTATACTCTTCCATCATTTCTAAGGTTTTTTTCCTCAAAATATATGCTGGATGGTATGTAACAAATATATGATTAGATTCATCTAATTTGACAAGTTGTCCCGCAAGCTGTGTAACCTTTCCATCGGGGATGAAAAATTTGAGAGCTATTCCACCCAAAGCAACTACTAATTTTGGAGAAAGTAAAGATAATTGTTTGTACAACCATCTTTCTCCACAAAACCTCAATTCTGAATCAGTAGGTGTTCTGTTTTGTCCATTTTCAGTAGTGGGACGACATTTAATAACATTAAGAATACTTACATTTTTTTCTCTTGTTAATCCAATGTCTTTTAACATTTTGTCTAAAAGCTCTCCTGACTTACCAACGAAAGGAAAACCTTGCAGATCTTCATAATATCCAGGAGCTTCTCCTACAAAACAAACACTTCGTTTTTGACCATAAATTCCTGGAACTACTTGCGTTCTCCCTAACTTAAGATGACACGCTTCACAAACAAGAATTTCTTTAGTTAGAGATTCTAATTCGTTAGTCATCCCATTCTTCACAATAAAACAACTAAAAAATAGGGTTTATTAATATATTCCCAATTACAGCAATGGTAAGATTGAAAGAAGTAATAGTGGAAGCAGATTACCTTGTAACTTGTAATCCTTATGATGAAGTAATAGATAACGCAGCTGTTTATGTTGTAGATGGTAAAATAATGGCTTTAGGATCAAAAAAAGAGATTCATAAGGATTATAGCTCATCAAAAATCATAGCTGGTAGAAATAAGATTCTTATGCCTGGTTTAGTAAATACTCACTGCCATAGTGTACAAACGTTATTAAGAGGAAAAGCAGATGATTTGGCTCTTTTAGATTGGTTAAAAGAAGTAATACTGCCTGGTGAAGCTAACTTCACAGCACATGAAGTATATGTGTCCTCATTACTCGGTTTTGCAGAAATGATTAGAACAGGAACGACAACTGCAAATGATATGTTGACAACACATGATAGTGAGAAAGGTATAGAAGCTGCAATTGAATGCGGGATAAGAACTAGAATAGGTAAAATGTTGATGGATTCAGATCAAGGATATCCTAAATCTATGATAAAAAGCGCAGATGAGGTAATAGAGGAAGCAATTAAGCAAATTGAAAAGTTTCATGGAATAGAAAACACTCGAATAAAATATTCGTTAAATGCTCGATTTCTTCTCTCATGTACTCCAAAGCTTATGAAATCAATTGTAGAAACCCACAATCAATATGAAGACTTGATGATACATACACATGCTTCTGAATCAAAAGCAGAATGTAAAGAAGTAGAAAAAATCTACAAAAAATCATATATTAGAGCTCTTAAAGACATAGGAGCTCTAGGAGATGAAACAATTGTAGCTCATGGCATATGGTTAGACAACGAAGAGTACGACATAATTAAACAAACCAATACAAGAATCTCTCATAATCCATCTAGCAATAGTAAACTGGCTTCAGGAATTTGTGATGTAAAAAGATATCTTGAAGATGGGATTATTGTTGGTCTAGCAACAGATGGTGCCCCTTGTAATAACAATTTAGATATTTTTAGAGAAATGAGATTAGCTACTTACCTTCAAAAAATTAAACATCTAAATGAAAGAATTTTACCTGCAAAACAAATCTTGCGGATGGCTACTATTGAAGGTGCAAATGCTATCAATTTAGGTAATGAAACAGGATCGATAGAAGTTGGTAAAAAAGCTGATATTATCCAAGTTGATTTGAGTGATGTTAATGCTTTACCATTTTATGAACCAATATCACATTTAGTTTACTCAGCCTCAGGAAAAGATGTTAGTATGACAATGATTGATGGTAAAATCGTTTTTCAAGATAATAATTTTCCAACAATAGATATTAGTGAAGTAAAGAAGGAAGTCGCAAAATATCAAAAAAAGTGGACTGACTGACATGGAGGAAATATCTGTTTCTGCTCCTGGAAGGGTATGTCTTTTTGGTGAAGATGTTGACTATATGAACCTGGAAGTTATAACGCTTGCAGTTGATAGAAGATTAATGGTTGAAGGAAGAATAACCGATAATGGAAAAATTTGTGTAAATCTGAAAGATTTCAATAAAGTGCTTGAATTTGACAATGAATTGCAAACAATTAAGTCAAGAAGAGATTATATCGCTTCTTCATTTAATCTTTATCAACCTTTCTTAAACAAAAATTTTGGGGCTGAAATAGATGTACACTCTAGCATCCCCATAGGAAAGGGACTTTCTTCATCATCAGCCTTTTGTTCTGCATTAGTTGCTTTTTTTGATAAAGCTGTTAAACTCAATTCTTCTAAAAAAGAACTGGCTTTGAAAGCATATTCCGCTGAAGTTGTGAACTTAGAGGAAGCAGGAGGTATGATGGATCACTTTGCAAGTGTTTTTGGTAATGTATTGTATCTAGAATGCAGAGATCCTTATTTTTATGAGAAATTAAACGTAGATTTTTCTGGACTTGTGATAGGAGATAGTCTTGAAAAAAAAGAAACTGTAGAAACAATCCGAAAAAGAAAAAATGAAATAAACCAAGGAATTGAGGAAATAAAACAAATTAATCAAAATTTTGATTTAGTTAATTTTCCATTAAAAAAAATACAAGAAATCTACAGAAGAAACCCAACTTTGGGATTAAGAAGATTAATTGGAATTTGTGGGATTCGTGATGTTGTTAGAACAGGATATCAATTAATGAAGCAAGGAGGAATACAAGAGGACAAGTTCTCTGAATTAATTAACAATCACCATACTTTCCAAAAAAAGTATTTTGATAACGTTACTAGAAAAATGCAAAATTTGATAGAAAAATCCAAAGAAATTGGGGCTTTAGGTTGTAAACTATTAGGGAGTGGTAATGGTGGATCTTTTCTCGCATATGCTCCAGGAAAAGAAAAAGAGGTTATAGAAATTATTTCAAAAAATGGAGGAGATGCTTACTTAGTGTGCCAAGATAAAGGATTGAAATACTCTTAATCTACATCAAAATCAATAATAGCACAACAAAATTGAAAAAGTGCTGCGGTACACTAAAATGAAAATATAATGAAATGATAAAAATGAATGATGAATGTATATTTTGCAAAATAATAAAAAAAGAATTACCAAACCATACTCTATACGAAGATGATGAAATTTTGGTGTTCCTAGACCTTTATCCTGCATCAAAAGGACACACTCTTTACATACCAAAAGAGCACGTTTCAACTTTATACGACATGTCAGAGAATAATATGGGTTTTTTGAAAAAACTACCTATGATTGCAAAAAAACTTAGAGATGCTGTAGATGCTACAGGTTTAAATATATTACAAAGTAATGGGAAGGATGCAGGGCAAGTTATTGAACACATTCATTTTCACTTAATACCCAGGTATCCAGATGACCAATTAATGACCCTTGTCCCAAAAGCACAATTATCTAATGATGAAGCAAAACCAATAGTAGAGAACTTTCAGAAATGAGAAAAAGATTAATAATGAATAAGAAAACAAGAGAACAATAGGGGAAAATAATGACAGAAGAGGTGCAAGAGAAGAAATATATCTTCAAAATCGTGTTATTAGGTGATCCAGGTGTAGGTAAAAGTTCTCTTATAACTAGATTTGTTCACAACAGATTTCAAGCATCTTATTTGATGACTATAGGGGTTGATATTCTAAGTAAGCAGCTTTTTGTTGAAAGAGAAAAGAAAAGTACAGATTCCTCTGAAGAGACGATTAAAGATGAAGTACTCTTCTTAATAAGTGATATTGGAGGACAAGAAAGATTTGCATCAGTCAGAGAAAAATTTTACCGAGGAGCACGGGGATGTTTTCTAGTTTTTGATCTAACTCGCAGTAACACTCTTGCTTCTATAAAGGAATGGCAAAAAGGTCTAGAAGGTGTAGAGGAGGAAGTAATTTATTTTTTGATTGGAAATAAAGCAGATCTAAAGGAACAAATCTCTGTTTCTGATGAAAGTATTGAAAATATGGTTAGGGAACTCAACATTCCAAAAGATTCATTTTTCATCACTTCTGCAAAAACAGGAGAAAAAGTAGAAGAAGCTTTTGTTACATTTGCGATAGAATTAATGAAAGCAGTAGAACAAAAAAGAGTTGATTTAAGCTCAAATTGAATTTTTCTACTTAGCATTTTAACTGAAACGTTTTTTCTAGAAACAAATAAATGATTTAAAATGGCGAGGCAGCCGGGATTTGAACCCGGGTCCATGGAGTTCAGCATTTTTTGCTAATAGCAAAAAGTTTGACAGTCCACGATCATCGACCGAGCTAAACTACTGCCCCTCGATTTTTGCTTTTCCGTTTCTTTTCTAAAAATATCTCTTTTAAATATGTCGTTTAGTATACTAAAAGGCAGTAAATTACTGTCTAGAGGTGTTTAAACTTTTTTTCTTAATTCGATAAATTTTTAATGTTTCTATTTAAATCCCACTTAATGAGAAAACAAGTTCTAATCTTATCTATTTTAATAGCTCTAATTGCCATGAATTTATCCTTCTCTTCTTCATTTAAACTATCTAAAGGAGCTCCACCTGCTGTTAAAAGTGGTGATTTGGTTGGTTACAGTTATAGACTTGTAGCTATTGGTACACTAATTGAGGTTAAGACTGAGGATGATCCAAAAAAAGTAATTTTAACCTCTGTTATTTCTCCTCCTGGTTTATATGATGAATTGCTAGGTATGAAACTAGGGCAAGTAAAAGATGTTGTTATCCCTCCAGAAGAAGGATTTTCGTCTTCTGATCCTACATATAGTTATCTGTTTAACACTACTCTTTATTTCAACGATTTGAAAGTTGTTATGCTAAACAATATTTACTATACGGACCTTCCTACAAACGGTTTTCTTCCTGGTTCTTTTGGTTATTATTTCATAAGAATAGTAGGAGGTCTTCTAGGTGCAGCTGCTGTAGTATTTCTAGTTTATGGGGGATATAAGCTATATCCACGTATATTGGGAAAGAAATGTGTGGTCTGTAAAACATTAGCTATTGGAACTTGTAAGAAATGCGGTGAAAATTTTTGTGAAAGATGTTATTCCAATGGATGTCCCAATTGTAAAAGCAGAACTTTGTTAAGATTTAAATCCTAATCCTCTTCTCCTTCGAAATTCTTTTAAGTAATTTTAAGTCAATCTTCCCAATGAATATTGCAACGCGAAAGTTCTTTATCTTCGTAAGTATTATATTACTAGCGATTTCTATTTCAAAAACAACACAAGCTTATAGCGATATTCATGGAATTGAATATGATGATGTCATTGATGTTACTTGTGATATCTATCAGGATTCAGTACTTGTTACCGAATTCACTGAATATGCTCCTTTTAGATTTCAAGTAAATGAAAACTTGGTTAATAAGATTTTAGTAGATGCTGTTATCGGGTTGAAAGTAGGTGAAACAAAACCATATATCACTTGGGTACTTGACTACCAAAATGGAACTATAGCGACTATTGAATATTTTGATACAACAATACTTCGAATAGCAATAGATTCTACACCGGAAAAACCAATTGGTAGAGGAGTTATCATAACCTTTTCAGTAATTGGAGGATTGTGTGCAGTTGTAGGTATGGGTTATTTAGCTTATAAAGCACGAACAACTTTGTTTGCTAAGAAATGTGCTATATGCAAAAAGGTTGCCATTGGAACTTGTAAAAAATGTGGAAGAACTTTTTGTGAAAGATGTTATTCTAATGGGTGTCCTTACTGTAAGAGTCGTACTCTATTAAAATTCAAATCTTGATTTTCTTCTCCTTCTTCGAAATTTTTTTAAGTTTCTGTTTATCAAGATTTTTGATGAATAAAAATACACGAAATTTCGTGTTTCTGACTATCCTAACTATGGTACTTATATCTTCACTCTCAATAACTCGAGCATACGATGATCTCTTAGGAGTTGAATATGAAGATGAAATTGAAGTTGCATTTACTAGCTACATTGATGGAGAATTTTCTAACGAATATACAGAAGAAAATCCTTTCATGGTTACAGTAAATGAAAATTACATCAATAAAAATTTTATTGAAGAACTTGTTGGTATGAAAGTTGGAGAAGTGAAACCATATATTACTTGGACCATACAAAATGATGGTGTACCAAGTGTAATCGAATATTACGATACAAAAGTCGTGAAAATTGTTAAAGATGCTTCTCCTGATAGATCAGTTGGAAGAATTTTTCTTGTAGCATTTGCTGTACTTGCGGGTTTAGGATTGGGTGTTGGTGTAATATATATTGTTTATAAAATGAGAAGTAAAATTCTAGTTAAGAAATGTGCCAAATGTGGAAATACAGCTACATCGAAGTGTGCAAAGTGTGCTTTTATTATGTGCTCAGAATGTGGAACAAAAGGATGTCCTGAATGTGGAAGTATGAAATTTATACGACTCTAGATACGTATTTCTTAAACGAAGATTTTTTAACTCATCTTTTATCCTTTTACAAGTGTTTTATTATTGATATGAAGTACAAAAATGATTAAAAGCCAAGATAACCAAGTGGTACGGTGGTGGTCTCGAAAACCACTGGCATTAGCCGCCGGGGTTCAAATCCCCGTCTTGGCTCCAACCTCCCAATCTTTAGACTGTTGATTTAAAGAGACTTTGATTTCATTAACTTTTTATTCAGTATTGTCTTAATTTGCTTAAAGGTGAATAATAATGGTTTCTCCAACCTTTCGAGTAAGAAGTATTTATGATATCGCTCTCATTAAAATGATATCAGATAAGCTTAATTATGTGCTTATTCAACCTCTTCCAGAACAATCAAAAGTCTTTGGAATTGAAGAAAAGATTGATCCTTATGATGTTGAAATTCAAGATGTTTTAGAAGGATATGGTATTTCAATAGAGGGAGACGAAGAATATGTTTTAGCAATTACTAATTTGCTTCTAAAAGAGGTCCCAAATTCAATCATCCTTAAGCATCCTGTACAATTACATGCAGTTTATAACGGAAAAGTTATCCATGTAAATCCTGAAAAAAACCTTTCTGTTATTGATATTGGAGAGGAAATTAATACGATTTTATTTGGCTCTGACTTTCATAGAGGGCAAAAAGTTATAGTTCAAATTAAACAATTGAATATCTTCGAGGATCAACTTCCAGTCTGCTCTACAGTTATTCATTTTCCAGGTCAATCAGTAATATTAGAAAGAGATGCTAATTTTGTACGTGTTTCTAGAAAATTACCAAAAGATGACAGGGATAGGTTATTTTCGTTAGGAAAACAACTTAGACCTCATGATCATGGATTAATAATGAGAACAAGTGCAACTAAAGCTTCACTAGAAGCTATACAAGCAGATATTGAGCAACTAGTTCATAGAGCTGAAGAATTGGATTTACTTATATCTGGATCTTCATATGGTCCAGGTATTCTTCAACCAGGATATACTGTAGCACACGCATTGTTTGTAAAAGATGCAAAAGATAAATTGACTTCAATCAGGGCAGAAGTAGTTCCAACAATCCTAATGCATCATTGGTTTATGTCCTATTCACCGGAATTAAAGCTAACTACAACCTTTGCAGAAAGAATTTCCTCAGAAGTTAACGGTGAGAAAATATCTTCGGTTTTGAGACAAACTATTTTAGAAAAAGATTTTGCTGAAAACGCTTTAATTCATCTAGAAGAATATAAATTAACATCTCCACCTCAAGAAAGAATCCTTGGGCAGCTAAATTGGTTAGACGATCGTCTAATAATTAAGCGAAGCTTTCGTTCATCACGAGGATTACATTATGGTTTAAATGAAGAAATCCAACAAGGAGACACATCTATTGTAGCAGCAATAGAAGGCAGTTGGTCAATTCACATTAAAATACAAAGAAATGATTCCAAAATAGGTGAAATAATTAAAGTAATTACTCCAATTGAACTATGTAATGGAGGAAAACTTCGATATATAGATTTAGGATTAATGCTCATTAGAAAAGAAGACGAAATTGAAGCCAAAGATGAAGGTGTAATTAACGATTTAGCTCAAAAAGGTATAATATCTGATAAATTCAAAGAAAAAATCTATTCAATTTATGATGAATGTCAAAAGAAATTAGATAAAGGTGAAGATAACATTCTTGTGTTAGCTGAAAAATAACAATGGAGATTATTTTGAGAGAACATCTTATTGCTGTTAAATGGGATCCTGATACTCCTCCCTATTCATTCCTTTTTTTACGTAATATCGATGAAGATCCAAAAACAGTTTATAAGAAACCTATAATTCCTAATCAAGAATTCAATGTAGAAGTTACTAGAGAAAAAGTTTGTATTGGTCATTCTATCAATAAGCAAGAATATTATCTTTGTTCAAATTTTGTAGAAAATCAGTATGTAAGATGTTATAATTGTGAACAATCAGATTTTGAAAAGTGCTTTTTATTTTGCGACGCTTCAAAACCATTCGGTAATTGTTCACAAAATCCTGCAGCATATGAGTATTGTAAAACCCATCCCTGTTCTGTCTACCTCGCTTTAATAGCAAATAACATCAAAGTTGGAGTGTCCTTTAATCCTTTAAAACGTTGGGTGAATCAAGGAGCTGATAAGGCCATAGAAGTTTTTCGAGCAAAGAATGGTTTTGAAGCTCGAGAACTTGAAAAAATGGTATCTTCTACTTTGAATATTCCTCAAACAATAAGAAAAACTCAAAAAGCAAGAACATTGAATTATGATTCTAAAAGATCTCTACCAATGTTCAGAGAAATAGTAATGCATGTAAAAGAATTACTAGAAAAATCAGAATATGAATCAAACGAATCAGATTTACTATTTAATGAAACTGATTTATCCTCCTTTTATGGTAATATACCTTCACTCTCTGTTACTCCTATTTTTAATGAAATTGAGAAAACCATGCAAATCGTAGGAGAAATAATTGGTATAAAAGGTAAGTTGCTAGTTACTAAAATAGATAATAGTTACTATGTAACCAATCTTAATAAGATAATTGGAAATATACTTCTCTTCTCTTCCAAACCTTTGAAGTTAAAAGGTCAGAAATCATTATCAGATTTTCTTAAATAATTTTATTAATTTATCATGTTGTATAATTAGAATAATTTAAATTACGTATAAAAACTAGTTATTTGATATCATGAGCAACTTCAAAGATCGTAATATAAAATGCGTTGTTGAGATACTTAAGAAACAAAATCCTGCAACTACAAAAGAGATTCTAGCTATGAGGGATTTATTTCCAGAGTTATGTGCAGGATGCACATCCGGAGGAGATGTAATCCTAGCTGGAAAAGAATTAGCAGAACAAGGTTTTGTAGAAAAAAAATGGACTTCTGCTGGTTTTGCTTGGAAATTACTTAAGGAGCCAAAAAATTAAATGATGTGATATAAAAATGGTGGTTTGGGAAAGAATAAGAAAAGATTTTCCTGTTTTGGGGCAACTTTATGATGGTAAAAGCTTAGTTTATTTTGATTCAGCTTGTATGGCATTAAAACCTGTTCAAGTATGGGAAGCAATGGAATATTATTACAAGTATTTAGGGGCATGCGGAGGAGCTGGACGATCAACACATAGCTTGGGTTCTGAAACCAGTTTGTTAACAGAAGATGCAAGAAACAAACTAGCTTCTTTTATTAATGCTGAAAGCTCAAATGAACTTGTATGGACTAGAAATGCTACAGAAGGTTTGAACTTAGTTGCTGCAACTATTCCTTTAAGAAAAGATGAAAACATTGTTACTACAACTCTAGAGCATCACAGTGGAATGCTTCCATTCTACAAAAGATGCAAAGAAATAGGTAGTGAACTTAGATTAGTAAAAGCTAAAGAAGATGGAACATTAGATCCTGCAGATTTTGAAAACAAAATAGATGATAAAACCAAAATAGTGTCTTTTGTTCATGCTTCAAATCTAACAGGAACAGTAGCTCCTTTGGAAGAAGTTGTTAAAATAGCTCATGAACACGGTGCTCTTGTAGTATCTGATGAAGCACAATTTGCACCACACCAAAAATTAGATGTAAGAAATATAGATGTTGATTTCTGTGTTTTAAGTGTTCACAAAGCTTGTGGACCTACTGGTATTGGAGTTTTGTACGGTAAATATGAATTACTAGAGAAGTTAGATATGTTTATGGTGGGTGGGGATGTAATTGAAGATGTAATCTATGAAGGTGAGGAAATAGTTCCAAAATATCTACCTCCACCTCATAAATTCGAAGCAGGATTACAAAATTATGGTGGAATGCTTGGAGCTGGAGCAGCTGTAGACTATCTCCAAGAAATAGGAATGGAAAATATACACAATCGAGAACAAGCATTTTCTCGTAAACTACTAGAAGGAATACTTGAATTAGAAAAATTTGAAGTATTAGGACCTTTAGATTATAAACAAAGAGCTGCATTAGTTTCTTTCCGACCAAAATCAGATGTTGTGAATCACCTAGATATCACTGAATATTTTAATGAAATGATTCCCAATTACAAGATTCTTATGCGCTCAGGTAACATGTGTGTTCATCCATTTCAATATCAAATAGGAATAAATCCTGGAAAGGGTGAAGGTGTTGTTAGAGCTTCTCTCTATATTTATAACACTATGAATGAGATAGATCTATTCTTAACAGAATTGGAGAATTTCGCAAAAGTAATAGATTGAATCTTATTAATTTCACTTCTTTCCAGCATCTCCTAATGAAGAAGATGCTATAACAATTAATGAAATTTGATATTTACTAGTTTTTTGTATATTTAACCGAAACGATTAAAAAACAATCATGCAGTGAAGATACTGGATATAACTTTTCGTAGAGGTGTTTAAAGTGAGCGATGAGACCCTCGAACAAATAGACGAAGCAATTCAATTGTTAGAGAGAATAAGTGAGGATACTACAGTACCTCGGAATATTAGAAGAGCGGCAACTAACTCGCTAGAGATTATAAGAGAACCAGATCCTGAGCTTAGTTTAGCTGTAAAAGCAAATAACGCAATAGAAATTCTTGATGAAATATCTCAGGATCCAAATTGTCCTGCTCATGCAAGAACCATGTTACTGCAAATCATTACTCTTCTTGAAATAACAGATTTTGACTAAATAAAACGGAGCTTTAGGGATTTACCTATATTTGCTCTCTTTTTCTTTCTTACTCTCTTTTTTAAAATCAATCTTCATAATCTTTTTCAACGGTGGTTCCAGGTTTTATTGTGCTTCTAGATGCTATTTTCCTTCCTGGAAAAATTAGTGAATTAACACCTATTTCACAATTATCCCCTATTATTGCTCCAAGCTTCATAAGACCAGTATTTAGCTGTTTGTTGTTAATGATCATTGTTATCTCTTTACTAGGTGTTTCAGTATTTACGGTAGTAACTCCTGAAGAGAGAACAGTATTTTGTCCAATTATACTATCACCAACATAACATAAGCCATAAACCTTTGCACCTTTGAACAAGATAGAGTTTTTCACTTCACTTCCAAAACCTATTATTGATTCTCTTCCAATAGAACAGTGGTCTCTAATTAAAACATTATTTCCTATATATGTGTCTGGACCAATGAACAAAGGCCCATTTAAAACGGCCCCAGAAGAGATTGTAACATTCTCCCCAATAATAACAGCATTCTTTATTTCTACATTTGGTTCAAGTGTAACATCTTTAGATATTCTTGATTCCGTTACTTTAGATAATAGCATTCTATTTGCTTCAATTATATTCCAAGGCTTTCCAATATCAATCCATTCTTTTTCCCAAATAGCAGCAGCAACTTTATCTCCCTTTTCTATTCTATTATTAATAGCCTGACCCAAAGATATTTCTTTCTTAACTTCTTCAAATATTTCAGTTCGCATTATAAAGCACCCAGCATCAACATAGTTACTGTGTGATGGGTCTTCTTTAGAAATTCCTGCTTTATTCACCATACCCATTGAATTGATATCTACAATACCAAAATCACCAGTATCTCCTTGTAAAGTTAAAGTCATAGTCATATCTGCTTGAGTGTTCTCAAAAGCATTCAAAGCTCTTTGAATTAATCCTTTCTCAGAGACAATGTCTCCAAAAAGCAACAAAAACTCTGTTTCGTTCTTAACAAAATCCTCTGCAGCTAAAAATGCAGATTGAATGCCTTCCTTATCTTCTTGGTCAGCATAACGAATGCATACATTAAGGTCAGTTCCCTTTTTGAAATAATCCTTAATTTGATCACCTCTATACCCAGTAACTATAATAATGTCTGTTAACCCCATCTCCCTAAGTTCTTCAATAATATATTGAAGAATAGGTTTACCCAATAAAGTAATCATAGGTTTTGGACGAGTTTGAGTTAAAGGAAATAAATCTAAACCTTTACCACCTGCTAAAATAACGGCTTTCATTCTTTTTCTACTCATTAATTATTACACCAATATTTCTTTTTTTCCCATATTTTATCATTAATTAAAGCACAGTGACTGATTTACTAAGATTTCTAGGCTGATCTGGCGAGAATCCCCTTCTTACTGCTGTATAGTATGCTAACAGCTGTAGTGGCACTACATATGGTATAGTCGAGAACATTTCTGAGTATCCTTTAGGTACCTCAAATTTCCATTTTACTAATTCTTCCATTTCCTTGTCTCCTTCTTCCAGTACTGCTATAGCTGTTGCTCCTCTCGCCTTCATCTCCATTATGTTCCCAACTATTAGCTTACGTGTATGATCTTGCGGTGTGACAAATACTACTGGATAATCCTCCTCAACTAGAGCGATAGGACCATGTTTTGATTCTCCAGCAGGATATGATTCGCTATGAATGTAGGCAATTTCTTTCATCTTTAACGCTCCTTCTCGGGCTGTTTGAAGGTTCAAGGAGCGTGCAAGGTAGAAACTACTGCTTTTCTTTGCAAACCAGGAAGCTATGTGATTTGCCCTTGCTTCGTTATGAACAATAGTCTGTTTAACTGTTCTTGGAATGTTATTGAAGCTTCTTCGGTAATTTTTGTACTCATCATTATCCACTTCTCCTGAAATTTTCCCTAATTCCAGTCCTATGTCCCACATTGCTAACGTTTGAGCAGTGTAGGTTTTTGTAGCAGCTACTCCAATTTCTGGACCAGAATAAAGATATACAACTTCATCAGAGTGTCTTGTTACTGTGCTCCCCACTATATTGACTACTGACAGAACCTTTGCTCCTAATTCTCTAGAGTCTTTGATTGCCATGATAGTGTCCATTGTTTCTCCACTTTGACTAACAGGTAGAATAACCGTATCACTATCAATAAGACTTTTAATCACTTCAAATTCTGATGCTATTACTGAACTACAAGGTTTCTTTGCATATTTGCGAATTAGATTTTGTCCTGTTAGGGTTGAATAATGTGCTGTTCCTGCTGCAAGTAGAAATATTTTTTCTGCTTCGTATACTTTTTCTGCAATTTTAAGAACTGATGGTTGTTTAATACGAATATAATCAGCTAGTGTGTTTGGTTGTTCATGAATCTCTTTAAGCATAAAGTGTGGAAAGCCTGCTTTTTGAGCCATTTCTGGCTTCCAAGAAACAGTATATGGTTTTCTTGTTATTTGTTCGCCTGTTTTCAGATCAATTATTTCATAACTATCTTTTGAAAGAGTAACAAACTCATCATCATGTAAAAGTACAACTTCTTGAGTATAAGAAAGAAAAGCTGGGATATCTGACGCACAATACATTCGATTATCGTTTATTCCAATAACTAAAGGACTATCTTTCTTGGCACAGAAAATCTTCTCTGGTTCTAATGTAGATATAACACAAATACCATAAGTTCCTTCAATTCTTTCGACAGTCTTAATTATAGCTTCTTCCAATGAAATTTTCTCTTCCTCAAGGAATTGTTCAATTAAATGTGGTAAAACTTCAGTATCTGTTTCAGACTGAAAAACATGACCTTGCTCTAATAATTCACTTTTCAGTTCTTGAAAATTTTCTATAATCCCATTGTGGATTACTGAAATTTGTTTTTTACAATCAACATGTGGATGTGCATTTTCCTTACTTGGAGGGCCATGTGTGGCCCATCTAGTATGACCAATTGCTACTTTCCCGCTTATGGAACTTAGATCAATTTTTTCTAAAACTTCAGAGATTTTGCCTTCATCTTTAGCTATTACAAGTTTACCATTTGCAACTGAGGCAACTCCCACACTATCATAACCACGATATTCTAGTTTTGTTAATGCTTCGATTATTTCGTCTCCTATTTTTGTTTCTGATTGCTGAATAATACCAACTATACCACACATGTGCAACACTTAGTTATGATTGTTTTATAATAATCAATTAATTTCACTGGATTTTACTCTAAAATAGTTAAAAACTTTTTGATTATTAAAGTTTACTATTTATTTCCCCCTTTAGTTTATCAATAATGTTTACTTTTTTCTTTAATTGTCCCTTTAAAATATCAATACTAGGAGTTATAGATGGATCTACTTCGTAAAGAATTGCCAAATAGATACTAACAAAATCAATAAGGTAAGTTGAACTAAATTGCCTTGCTAACTTTGTTTTACCCTTTGGATAAACTTCAAGAATTTTCTCTGTTTTCTTTGATACTAGTTTTATTGTTTCTTCAACTCTTGTTTTAATTAACTTTCTCTCCTCTCTATCCCTGAAAAAAATAAAAACTGTATCATTTAGAGTTCTATTCGGATTATCTAAAGCAACAATTCCATTATGATTCTGTTCAGGGAGTTCTTCATAAATCGCTAGGATTTTACTATTTTCATTTAATTCTGATTTAGCTCTATACGCAACAGAAGAATAGAATGTGTGCCCTATAAAAACAGGAAGCATGTTAAACAAACCTAGAGCTATTTGCTTAGGGATATTAT
>JBHLQZ010000006.1:0-28421 GCA_048883065.1 Candidatus Thorarchaeota archaeon
CCGATAGAAAAAAGAATTATTTTGGTATAACAACAAGAGGAATCCCTATTGTTAAGGGATTAATGGGAAAAAAGAAGAATACACCTTTATTAGCAAAGAAACCTTTTGAAGAAGCTCTAGTAATTTTATCTGAAGTACAAACACCTAAAGAACTAGAAGAAGCTAAGAAAGAAATTGTGAAAATAATTCAAGGACAAATGAGAAAAATATCAAAGAGAGAATTTAATTTGGAAGATTTAGCTATAAGTGTAACACTCTCCAAAAGACTTGAACAATACGATAGTTGGACACAACCTTTACAAGCTGCAATACAATTAATGCAAGCTTATCCTGAAGGCGAAAAGCCGAATATAGGCAGCGTAATTAGTTTTATTAAGACCAAATCCTTTAAAATTCAAAATCTTCCTATTCAATTATCTGATAAAATCACAGGATCAAATGAGTGCTCAGTTAAACCAATTCAATTAGCTACTAAGGCTGATGTAGATATTCCTAAAGTTAAAGAATTATTGAAATCCACTTTAATTCAACTAATTGATACAATAGGAATCTCTTGGGAAGAATCAATAGAAGGTCAAAAGTCACTTGATACTTGGTTTAAATAAAAAGGTAGATTTCAATGATTAAAACAACTATGATAAGAATATCTCAAAAATCACTGAATATTGAAACCCTTGATGAACTTTATTCTGCTTTAGATAAGGAATCAATTATAATAAAAAGAATATTTGATCCCCGTTATTCATTTTCTGGCGATGATCTAATAATAGAAGGGGAAATTGACAAAGTATTAGAAAAACTTTCACAGGATTTACCTAGTATTATATCTCTTAGATTTCATAAAGAAGATTATGGACCTTCAATTAAAAGAAGATCAGCATTAAATATTCAACATGAGAATACACAGATATTTTTTGGTTCTACAATGGTTGATTATGATTATATTTGTGAAAGAATAAGGATTAATGATAAAACAAAAATACTTGCTTTGTTATTTCGATCGCAACTAGGAGGAAAATTTATGTCTCTTATGCCTGTTAAAGTAAAGGGCATTGTTATAACAAATAACTTAAGCAAAACGATTGAATTTGTAATGCCAACTCAGAGAATTGAAACGCTTAAAAATTGGTTAGAAGTTATCGGTTCTAACAATTCAATAAATTTCGATAATCTGGTTGATATCTACAGAAAAACAGATCCCATCATGAGAAAGAATATGGAAGATACAATGAATTGGATTAACGCACAACTCCCTGAACTTGTTGCTAAAGCTACAATTTTAGAAAATATTGATATTGTGCGAGCATACCAGAACACATTAGCTCTTATACAAAATTAAGAACAAATGAAAAACTCTGACATCAAGAGTTAAAGTTAAAAACGAGCTCACTTTTTATGCTTTCAAGGAGAATAAGCGATGAGAAAAATAAATATAATACTTATACTTACTTTGCTTACATCAGCTTTCTTGTTTATACAACCAGCTTCATCTTATATTCCCTCAGACATATTGATCCTAGATCAACAAAACCTAGTTGAAAAGGTGGATGAGGGAACAGATCTATTAATTGCTATTAGCGTTAAAAATTATCTTAATTATACTATTACAAACATAACGATTTCTCTTAATATAACAGAAATTAATCATATCTATTTCAATTCATGTGTGTTTGGTTATTTAGCAGATGAAAATGTTACTTCAGAAACTACAACACAGTCTTCATCAGAATATGGTTTTACTCCAACGGACATAACATATGGCTATATGACAAAAAAGTATTTGGAATTCAATGTATCAGAAATTATTCATGATAAAAAATTCGTTTTCTTCTACAATCTTACCTCAGATGAAGAAACTCGTGCAATATTACCAAGAGTTCATATGACATATTATGATAATTGGACAGATTTTCAGGAAATGGATAGTAGAAGTGGTTTAGAAGTACTTTTTGAATCAGAAGGAACAGAAATTAATCCCCTTTTACCTGACTGGAGAATTGGGAAAGAAATCTCTAATACTTGGGCTTGGATTATATTCGCTGTAGCTCCAATTGCTTTTGGGATAATAGCATCGGCTGTTCTTTATATAAGAAAGAGATAGAGTTAATAAAAAACAAATTTCTCTTCCTTATTTAGTATAATCATAAAATCCTTTACCTGTTTTTTTCCCCAATTTTCCTTCTTTAACTAGTTTTTGAAGAATAAGTGCAGGTTTATATGAATCACCCAATTGACTAGCTAGATACTCACCTATATGCAACATAACATCTAAACCTATATAATCAGAGAGTTCTAAAGGTCCCATAGGATGATTTAATCCTAATTTTACAGCTTTATCGATGTTCTCTTTCTCTGCGACACCAAACTCAAGTAGCTTATAGGATTCATTTAGAAATTGCCATAAAATTCTGTTTACAATAAAACCTGGTGCTTCATTGGAAGGAACTGGTTCCTTTCCTAATCTTTTACATAAATTAATGATTTTCTCAACTGTGTATTCTGCAGTATTTGATCCAATTATTACTTCCACTAGTTTCATAATAGTGGGGGGATTAAAGAAATGCAAACCGATGAATTTATCTGATCTTTTTGTTACAGAGGAGAGACTAGTTATGTTTATAGCAGAAGTATTTGATGCAAAAATTACATCATCAGTACAAAGTAGATCAAGCTGCTTGAAGAGATCTTTCTTTGATTCTTCTTCCTCAATTATAGCTTCAACTATTAATTGAATTTCTTTTGTAGCTTCTTCTAGATCCAATTCAAGTTTAATTCTTCTTAGAATTGAATCTCTTTCATCTTTTGTTATTTTTTCTCTTTTAACACTAATGTCAAGAGATTTATTTATTCGCTCCATACCTTTATCCAAAAATCTTTTTTCCACATCTACTAGGTTTACATCTATTCCCGCTGAAGCAAAAACTATTGCTATTCCACTTCCCATAGTTCCAGAACCAATTATTGCAACCTTTGTAAAAGAGTCATTCATACAACCAAAAATATGAACAAGTATTATTTAAGAATTGGGCAAGAAGCTGACAATTGAATCTTTGATTCATATGACTTCATTACATTATGTAGGTATTTATTCTCGTAACCTCTTAGTATTACATTAAATTTTATTCATTTTTCAAAGCTAGTTAATTGGTGCTCATTAAATGAGCTCGAAAGTAGAAGTGAAATTTCGCGATTATGATATTTACAAATTGGCCATATGTGGTCCTGGTAAATCAGGTAAAACTTCAATTTGTAAAAGATTGACAGAGAATATCTTTTCAAAAAAATATAAGCCTACATGTGGTGCTGAATTTCATTCTTATTCTTTTAAAACCAG
This sequence comes from Candidatus Thorarchaeota archaeon, assembly GCA_048883065.1. Classification (GTDB taxonomy): domain Archaea; phylum Asgardarchaeota; class Heimdallarchaeia; order Heimdallarchaeales; family Heimdallarchaeaceae; genus UBA460. The sequence goes on from JBHLQZ010000006.1 coordinate 3,335, forward strand.
AAAAGGAAAAGCAGTAGCACTTTTTTATGATATGGCAGGGCAAGAAAGATTTAGTGTTGTGAGGAAAATTCTTTATCCTGGCACTAATGCTGCAGCGATTGTTTTTGACCTTTCAAAGAGATCATCATTTAAGGAATGTGCTGATTGGATTAGAGAATTAAGAGAACATGATTTGGAGTTAGAAATTACTTTAGTTGGTAATAAAACAGATTCAAAACGTGAAATTGAAAGAGAAGATGTAGAACGAATCAGTAGAAAGTTGGGTTGTAAATATGTTGAAACTTCTGCTTTAACAGGTGAAGGAGTTGCAGAATTTGCAAAATCATTAATTAGTTCTGCCATTACAAGTTCCCAAAAGAAGATTGTAGGAAAATAAATCTAATTTCTAAGATATTTTCGAAAGAAAACACAATGTTTTTCAGTATTTGTTCAAAAAGAAGAATAATGAGCAAAAAAATGCGAAAAATTTCCAATATTAATATTTACATTATTTATTATGGTATTTTTCTGTTTGGAGCTTTTCTCTTCATAGGTGGCTTATACATGTATGACAAGGGAGTTGCTATTACTGAACAGGGATTTGATGGGAGAGGATTGGAAATTGCAGGAATAATAACAATAGTTCTCGGTTTGATATTTGTAATTCTTTCTTTCATGTATTCAAGGACTGGAGCTAAAGTAATTAGAACAAATTGTCCTTATTGTCATGGAACAGGTTATGTAGATGAAGGTGTAGGAAAAAGAGCTAGACAGGAGATATGTCCTGTATGCGATGGCACAGGAAAAATGTATGAAGAAACAACAAAACATCTAGAAGAAGTTAAGAAAATTGAAGAAGAAAAGAAGGCAATAGAAAGCGATTCTAAATTAAATGAAGAAGGAACCAATAATTAGGGCTAGTTCTTTGATTTATTAAAGGTTGCTTAAACTTAAAAAACGAATAAGAAGTATAAACCAATGAAAAACATTACTCTTATTTCTGGTGGAGGAAAAGGAAAAACCACGAGTGCATTTGGATATCTTTTAACTCAAATAAACAAGGGGAGAAATGTTATTATTGTTCAATTCCTTAAAACAGGAAATAATTGTGGGGAATGTAATTTTCTTAAAAATAATGAAAAAACTAGTTTCATTTTTATAGGTAAAACAAGCTTTTATGTCCCTAATGAACGAAAAAACGAGTATATAGAACTAATAAGAGCTGGCTTATCTATACTTCGAGATAAATTAAAAGTGGAAAAAACAGATATCCTGCTACTTGATGAGCTTTGTCTTGCTCTTTCTTATGATTTAGTCAAATGGGAGGAAATACAACAATTTTTCGCTTATGTTAATGATGAAATAATCATTACTGGAAGGAATGCACCCACAATTGTCGAAGAAGAAACAGATACACTTATTCTAGTTGAAGAGAAAAAACACCCATTTACAAAAGGATTAGAAGCTAGAAGGGGTATAGAATATTAAATTAAAGAAAGAGTCTTTGGAAACTTACATTTTTCATTTCAAATACTTTTAGGATAGAGACTCCCTACGAAGAAGTTAAATTTAACTAATCACTAGTTAGATTAAGTATTATCTTTAAATACTCTAACCTATTCGGTGAATCAGTATTGGTGTGTTAAAATGAGTAAAAAAACTCAAAAAGAATCCGATGAACCAGATGCTAAAGAAATAGAAGAAAAATACGAAGAGCATCTGATTGAATTAGCTAAAGAAGAAGAAAAAGAAGCAGAAAAACAGAAGAAAAGTAAATCAGATATTCAACTTAAAGATCTTCCAGGTTTAGGAAAGAAGAGCTTAGATGTCCTTAATGAAAACAATATAACTACAATAGATCAATTAATGACAACAAGATTAGTTGATTTACAGGCAATGGGACTGCAGAGAGCTATAGTGAAAAAAGCTCGTGAAGAAATAATGAAAATGGTTCCTAGATATAAGTTTTTCAAGGAAGAAATTGGTTTAGAAGACATCCCCGGTGTTGGTAAAACTACTGCAGAGATGCTTCGGGAGAAAGGAATGAATGTTTATCTTCTTGAAACTACACCAATCAGAGAGCTAGAGGAAAAATATGGAATTACTGAAAAAGCAGCTAAGAAATATAAAGAGTCTTTAGTTGAAATTAAAGGTGGAGCTGAATTCATAAATGCATTAGATATAATGGAAAAGCAAAAAGAAGCTCCTGCTTTTACATATGGAATAAAAGCTCTTGACGCCTTAACCACAATAGAAGAATTAGATGTAGCTGGAGTTAGATTAGGAGAAACTATTGAGCTTTTTGGTCCATTTAGATCTGGTAAATCACAAATATGCCATCAACTTTGCGTAACTGTTCAACTTCCTCCTGAATTAGGTGGTGTTGGAAAAAAATCTGTTTTCATTGACACAGAAGGTACATTTTCACCAAGTAGGATAAAAGCTATTCATGCTCGACTTCAAAGGGATTTAGGTTGGGAAAAGAATTTTGAAGACGTATTAAGGGATATTACTTATGCTAGAGCTTATAATTCAGATCATCAAATGTCATTAGTTGAAAGACTTCTTGAACTGCTTTATAATCATAAGGACGAATATGGATTTGTTGCTCTAGATTCAGCAACTGCACATTTTAGAGCTGAATATTCTGGTCGAGGAACATTGGCAGAAAGACAACAGACAATAAATTATCACTTGAGTACTTTAGGAAGAATAGCTGATACTTACAATGTAGCTGTAGTAATAACAAATCAAGTTCAAGCAAATCCTGCTGCTTTCTTTGGAGATCCAACACAACCAGCAGGAGGTCACATTCTTGGTCATTGGGCCATAACAAGATTCTATTTACGCAAATCAAAAGGAGAAAAGAGGATAATACGTATATTTGATTCACCATATTTACCAGAATCAGAAGCAGTATTTGCGATAACTCCTGAAGGATGTGTTGATGCAGATACAACTGAATAATTAATCTTCTTTGAAATCAATCCATTAAGCTTCCACAGCACGCACAATATTTCCAGCTTATATTTATTATGGAACTGCAATAATGGCATTTTCCTCTCATTTTAGCAGGAATTTTTTCGTAGTTTATCCTTGAGGGATTACCATAACGTGTTAGTGACGAGATACCAATCATTTCAGTGGCATTTTCTCTATTTGTTTTATCTTTCTGCATTTTGATGTCGTTATCCTCAAAAAATGAATCAAGATTGTCAAACGAAGAATCAGAGAAAAGATCTTGGATATCAACTGCATTATTATCGACATGTATCTTGTCAACATAAGCTCGATCATTACTTATTTTTGATGGAGAGAAAAGTTCTAAGGATTGAAATGCTGAATCTAAATCATCTTGATTGTTTATTTCATTTTGTTTAGGCAAAGTGTTGAGTTTCAGTTTATCAAATATTTTACAATGACTTTCGATTGGGCAAGAAGCAGTTTTATAATTCAAGCTTGGGGAAGGATCAATAAAAGTTCGACCAATTAATAAAGAACCATTAAGAGCATGAATTTTTAATCCTTGATCTATTAAAGCTTGAATCAAACTCTTAGGATCATATGATTCTCCGTTTATTTCTATTATTCCCTTGATTTCACTAAGATTCATCATAATACTAGTTTAATTTGTGTTAATAAAAAGTTAAAAAATAGCTATTATATCAATATGGACGGGGGTATTACTTTTCCATTTAGAACCAATAATTACTCTCCCTGATACTTGAGATGAATTGCTTTTGTTACTCTTTGTAACCAATCATCTAACTTCTCTACAAGCTCACTGTGAACTTCTGGTAGTAAGATATCTGATTCTGGCATTTTCCCAACACGTTGAACCCAAGAATTAAGTTCATAAAGCATTGGTGACATTCCCACATGTGTTTCCACTTCATCTCTTAATTCTTCTAGCATATTAGCAATATTTCCACAACTAGTTTGAGGGCTAATCATTTGTGTTATATGTTTAAATTTCGCAGAAACAGCTGAAAAAGCAGCATCAGCATCTGCTGCAGAAACTGCTGGTTCCTCTACTGCTTCTGTGGATTTTGGTTCTGCTTTTTTTGATGGTTTTGATTCAGCCTGAGGAGCTGCTTTTGCAGCTTTAGTCATTTTCTTATCACCTTCAGGAGAAAGCCCATCAATTTTTGAAGTAAGGTTTGCAATCATATTCTTAATACCAGGGATTTCACCTAGTTTAAGTCCAACTTCTGATACTTGGCTTTCCACTGTTGAAAAACCAGCCATTTTTCCCTCTAGATTTGTGATTTGTGTAGATAATTTATTAATAGCTTCATTAACATTTTGTACTAAATTAGATAGTTTGTTTATCGAGTTGATTAGTTGAACTAGCATTTCTTCTGGATTACTCATATGTATTCACAACTTAATGAGTACATTAAATTTAAAAAGATTTTTGGAATAGGAAGGAGAAAACTAAAACGACAGCTCATCTGCTTATGACGGATAGAGACACAAGGTTAATAAATCCAACACATAAATCTTAAATGAAGGCTAATGAGCGAAAGAGAAATCGTTGAATTATTGGTAAGATGGCGATCTTTAGCTATGATGCTAGAGAGAGAGGAATTTAAGAGAATAGCAGGTGATCAAAAAGGATTAATCGCTGCAATCTTAATGATCTTACTAGAAATGCAGAAAGGTAAAACAGGGGGCTTTTAGCTAGATTAACCTTAAAAAAATAAAAGGTTAGGAAATAATGTTATCAGAGGAGGAATTCTGGCCAAGGATAGCTATTGAAGCTAATGAACTCAGAAAGGAATTACCAACATTTAAACCAGTAAACAACAATACTTTAATGTGGAGAGGATTCATTTTTGGTGCTGGTTTATATGAAGGCGGAGTTTTCGTTTTAGAAATTGAAATTCCCAGAGAGTACCCTTTTAAACCTCCTAAAGTTAAAATGTTAACTAAAGTATTTCATGCTAATGTCTTTGATACACGAATATGTGTTGGTGTTTTAGGTGTTGACTGGACACCAGCAAACAATCTCGTTGATGTTATAGAATCAATCAGATTCATTTTAAGTAATCCAAATCCTGATGATCCATTAAACTCAACAGCCGCAAATTTGATGAAAAGAGATCCTAAAGAATATGCAAGAAAAGTTAAAGAATATATTGAGAAATTTGCTACATTTGATCAGATAGGCAGATATGATCTTTGAATCCCAACTATTAAATTTTTATTTTAATTCTGTAGACTTCATAGGTAAGTCTTATTTATATAAAAAAGATTCTAACCTCAATGTTAGTGGGTTATATTCAAGAGATATTTTCAAGCTTCCAGGGTGAAGGAGCTGCAGTAGAAGGTAGTTGTTATGGATTAAGACAAATCTTTTTGCGTTTTGCAGGATGTCCAATCGCACAAGGTATTCACGGCACAAAAGGTTGCGTTTGGTGTGACTCTCCATTAGCATGGAGCTCAAATCCAGAGAAGTGTTTAGTGGAAAGTCAAGCAGGAAATCAATCTTTTGAAGAAAAAAATAATCCCTTAACTTCAGAAGAAGTATTAGATATTGTAAAAAAACTTGAAACAAAAGATCTTCATTCTATAAGTCTTACAGGAGGAGAACCACTCTATCAACCAAAATTTCTTGAAGATATTATTGAAAAATTAAGAGAAAATGATTATCAAATCTTTTTAGAAACTGCATACACTAACAAATTGGGATTTCTTAAAAGAATAGCAAACAAAATTGATTTTGCATGTGTTGACATCAAAGATAGAAGTGCTGATGCTTCAGCTCAATGGGAAACACTTGTTAAAGAAGAAATTCAAATGTGCAAGATACTAAAAGAGGCAGGAACAAAGATTTTTGCTAAATGCGTTATTACTAGCTCATCAAGAAGAGAAGATTTTGAAATAATTGCAAAGTTATGTGGCGAAGTTAACATTCCTTTAATAATTCAGTTAGTTACACCTAAGTTGGATTCAGGAATAGCTCAACCTTCTTGGAGACAAATTCAAGAATTTACTGGAATAGCTGCAACATATCTCCCCTCAGATAAGATAGGCATTTCAGTGCAAATGCACAAATTCATAAACATATTATAAATGGAGAAAACATAATGGAAAAGAATAGTAAAAAACTGTCAGATATTCAGTCTCATGATTCAAAAATCCAAATTGGGATTAGAAGAGTAGGAGTATGTGATATTCCTAAGATAATTAGGAGAAAAAGATTTGGGAGATACAATGAATTATCTGCATTAATAGATGTTTATGTAGATTTACAACCTACAAAAAGAGGGATTCATATGTCTCGCAACATTGAAGCTATTAACGATGTAATAGCTGAACTAGCTAGTGAAGTAGTTTCTGATAGTGAGGATTTATGTGTTCAAATAGCAGAAAAAGTTATGGAAGTACAACCTGGTGCAAATTATGCAGAGGTTAATTTAGTAGCAGATTATGAAATGACAACATACTCTGATGCAATAGCAAGAGATAAGACTAGCGTTTACAAATTACATGCAGGTGCTCATGCAGAAAAAACAGGAGACATTATAAGGATTTCGAAAATTATAGGAGCAGAAGTAGAGGGAACTACAGTTTGCCCTTGTTCTCAAGAATTATCCAAAGATTTTGCTAAAGAAAAATTAGTAAAAGAAGGATTCTCAGAGTATCAAATTGAACGAATTGTAGATGTTGTTCCATTAGCTGCTCATAATCAAAGATCTAAAGCTATTCTGTTATTTGAGCAACCGAAAGAAGCAGAAAGAATTGAACTTGAGGACGTTATTCAGATAATTGAATCATCGATGAGTTCCCCTGTTCATGAGGTGCTAAAGAGAAAAGATGAACAAGCTGTAGTCGTTTACTCTCATTCTAGACCTGTATTTGTTGAAGATGTTGTAAGAATAATTTTGCAAAAAGTAGTAGACAAATATGAGAACCAACATGATGATTTAATAATTTCAGTAAAACAAGTAAATTATGAAAGCATTCACCAACACAATGCAGTAGCAGAGGTACGAACTACACTAAAGAAACTAAAAGAACAACTAATGGACTGAAGTAAATGGAAATAATGGAAAAACAATCATACAAAATTGTGGTTGAAGATTTTAATAATCCAATAGTTTATAATGGATCACAACTATCAAGCCAATACACTGCAAATAATTATGATTTAATAGGTAACAGTATTCTCATCTTTAGAGGTGGGATGAAACTATCACCTAATGAGATGATAGACATCAAGGATATCTTAAGAGAATCGCATTTAAATGAGATATTGATTAGTTCAGATGACAGCATTCATTTTATTATTGAAGAGTTCGATACTCAACCTCCCAATCTTGAAATAGAATATTATAGATTAAGAATTTTCACTCAAATTGTAATTGAGAAGTTAAAAGAAGAGGGAATAAAGGCAAATAGAATTGGAAGCGATGTTTACATAAATGGAAAGAAACTTAATGTGGGAATTGCCACAATTGGAGCATCTAGTAGCAAAATTCATTTTGGAATTAACGTGGGGAATACTGGTTTCCCATCTCATGTGAATGCACTTGGATTATTAGAAACTGGTATGCAAGAAAAACAAATTAAAGAGTGGGTTTTGAAGGTAGCTGAACAATACATTGAAGAGATTTATAGAGTAAAGGAAGATGTAATGAAAACTAGATCTATATAGGGGAAGAATATGAAATTGAGAATATCTGGAGATAAATTAACTATAGCTTCAGCTCATATGTTAACAAGACATGATAAATGTGCTCGACTTCATGGTCACAATTATCAAATAGAGGTTGAAATTGAGGGGGAGTTAGATGAAAGTAACATGATAATTGATTTTGGTGTATTTAAATCGAAAGTTGGTGAAAAATTAGCAAAGTTTGATCATAAAATTCTTCTTCCTCAGAGAAGTGAAGACCTTGATTTTGAAATCGATGAAAAACAAGTAATTATTACAACTTGTGATGGAAGACGCTATCGCTTTCCTAAAGAAGATGTTGTACTTCTTCCATTAGAATCAACAACTGTAGAACTTCTATCTAAGTACATACATGATTTAATCAAGGAAGAATATCCACAGTTTAAAATCACTATAGAAATTGCTGAAACACCAACATGCAAGGTGATATTTTCAGGTAATTAATGTTTATAATACAACAATAATACAAAATAAATATGAGAGATAAGGTGGTAATTATCACAACAGCTATTGTTTTGTTTTCAGGAGGAATTGATTCAACTGCTTGTTTATATTGGGCTAAGCAAAAATATAGTAAGATAATTCTCTTGAGTTTTATTTATAACAGCAAAGAGGATCAAGTTATTCAATCTACAAACGAATATTTCTCATCTTTACTCTCAGTTGAATCAAAAATAATTTCTCTTCCATTTCTAGGCGAATTTGGTTTGGATTCTAAATCATCTCTAATTAAAACGCTTGATGATCCACCTGAAATTAAAGATTTCAGTCAGTTAAACGATAAAAATCTAACACTAGAGACTGCTAAGAATGTTTGGATACCAGGTAGAAATATCTTATTTCTGTCGATAGCCGCTTCTTTAGCAGATAGTCTTAAGAAACCTGTTGATATTGTTTTTGGTGCCAATAAAGAGGAAGGGGAAACCTTTCCAGATAATACTGTAGAATTTGTTAGTAAAATGAATCAAGCAATATCACTTGGGTGTGTAAATGAAGTTTCTATAAAATCTCCATTTAGTGATTCTATAAAAATGGATATTGTTTCATTTCTAATTGAGAAAAAGGTACCTTTAGGTTATACATCATCTTGTTATAATGTTAAAAATTGGTCTGAGGACGGAAAACCTATTCACTGCGGTAAATGTGAATCATGTCAAAGAAGAAAAAGAGCATTCCAATACACAAAAAATACTGATCCTACCGCATATGATTCTTAATTTAGATGGAAAAGGAAATTCTTATTTATGAAGTTGCCCTATTATTTTAAATGGGGTGAAACATAGTGGTTCTAAGGATATTCTCTGTACAGAAGGATGGGAGTTATCATGAAGTACCTCCAATAAAAGAAAGTTTCTTGCATGAAGGTGATGCATTCTTAATTATTGATAGAATAGATAGGAAAATATTCATTTTTAGAAAAACAGGCATATCAAGCTCATTAGCTTATTCTGCAGGTAGAGCTGCAACTAATCTAAGGACAAAGAAAGGATCAAAATATCAAGTTGTAAACATAGAGCCCGAGGACAAGGATCGATTATTATCGTACATAATTAATAAACTAGAGGAAAAACCTACAAATATTAAAATAGAGCCGGAGACAACTGTTCAACAATCTAATTATGTTTATGGTGAAAAAACTAGAACATTAACTCAACCTATTGCAAACGCTATGAGTAAAGATATTTTTGAAACAGTCGAGATTCCTAAAGAAACAAAAGTAGATCAAGATAGAGTAAGTTCTTATGGAATAGAAAATACTTATGATGTAGAAGAGGTTGTAAAAACTTTAGCAAACAAAATACTTTTTGATACAAGTGTTCAAAGCGTAAAAGAAATGGAAAAACCACCAAGACATCAACTAAAGGCAGAATTAATCAAAAAAATAGATTCTTTGTTAGACAAAATATACTAAAATAAACATAAAATAATAAGATTAACTTAATCCTCTTTTTTTATTTTTGCAATGAAAAAACCTTCTGTTTCATGTAAATGTGGGTATAACTCCTGAGCCTTATTTTCCAATAATTTTGAAGACAGACCCAAGATTGGATTTGCATTGACTAAAGAGAAATTAGTGTTCTCTCTAAGAAATGATGAGATAATATTGTGATTCTCTTCTTGAAACAACGAACATGTTGAATACACAATGCAACCTTCAGATTCAATAAGTTTGGAAGCAGAATTGAGTAAATCAGATTGTAGATTTGTATACCATCTTAAATCTCGTTGTTTTAACCTCCATTTCATTTCAGGTCTTGAAGAGTAAGTTCCTGAACTTGAACAAGGTGGGTCAAGAAGGATTTTATCAAACTTAGTGTTGGTATTCTTGTAAAGCGTTCTTGAATCTGATTTAAGAATTGTTGTTGATTCTACCCCTAAGAGTTCTAGCCTTTTAGCTAGTATTTTTATTCTATCTTCATTAATATCGATAGCTTTTATGTTTTCACCACTTCCAAGTATTGCTGCAACATGTGATGTTTTTCCTCCTGGTGATGCGCACATATCTAAGATTGTTTCACCAGGTTTTGGATCTAGAACATGGGATACAAGAGCTGAAGCTTTTTGTTGTATCACAATTTTTCCTTCTTCAAACTCAGGTAGTCTAGGTATAGGAGTTTCACTATAAATAATTTTTATTAGATTTTGAATTTCTTGAATCAACTCATATTCTATATTCTTATCTTCAAATACACTGACAATTTGTTTGAAATCTCCCTTGAGAGTGTTTACTCTTACGTACATTGGAAGATTTTGTAAAAATGAGGTAAGTAAATCCTTTGTAAATTTCTCATCCCATCTATTGAGAAATTTTCTGATTATCCATGTTGGTGTGTAATATTTAATTGAAAAATTTGATGCTAAATCAAGCTTATTCTCATAAAGTTGAGGTTCTGTAATCTTTTGGATTGAACTTAAAATTGTGCTTAACTGCAAAGATTCAATTTGCTTATAATGTGGTTCTAGAATTTCGTTTATATATTCAATTGGTTTTTTTTCTATTTTTAGAAGAAATGTTGCTAATCGAAGAAGAGACCTCATTTTAGGATTTATTTTCTTAAGCGAGAATGAAGAAGAACTCATTTTTATATAAAGATCTATAACGTTCATTATTCTTAAAATCTCAAATGTTAGATAGTAAAGTGTTGATTCATCATCTCTAGTTAGTTTCTTATTCGAGACAGTTGATCTTAATGTTATCCTCGATGAGTTACCAGAATCGATTTCTGTTAACACATAGATGAGTGTAGGTATTAGAGATTCCATTTTACTCCCCCAATTTTAACTTATAAGCTCTTTATAGAGACTTATCTTTTAATTCTTTATATGATAGCCAGCTATCTGTTTTTTGAGGGTAAAATAATGTGTTGACATCTGACTCTAGTTGCAAGAGTTGAGAGAATTTTCTCAGTGATAGATTACAATAATCAAGAAATGGTAAATAAAGAATATTCATCTTGTTCTCCTTGTAGAATGGGATATTTCTAGAATCTAGTGCAAAACTAATAACTGTATTAGCACCATTCTCTTTAAGTGATTTGATTTCATCTAAATTGAAGAAATTTTTTTCTAATACTAAAGATGTTTCAACATTTTCTGGAGCAAAGGAATATGTCACCCATTTTTTACATGAATGACTTAAGGAATTAAGAAAATCATCATAAAAGAGGGAAGAGAGAACCCAATTTGGAATTTTCTTTTCTGCAGATAGAGGTATCAAATCCTGCTTTATCTTACTTACACCTAATGTTTGAAGAAAATAAGGAAAGGCACCAGTTGAAACATATAACCATTCTTCCGGCAATCTTGCTGTTTTTAAATTATTCAATACCAATGATCGAAGTAATTCAAAATCTCTTTCAGAAAGAGGAAATTTATTTTTAACAATAGAAAGAGGTAGGACAGATATTGCTAAATTTGCTTTATTATCGTTCATAAAATGAGTTAATTTTAGGTTTACAAAAGGTGAAACAACGATCCCTTTCACATTTGTGGATTGAATTTTAATAATTGAATCTGTTCCAAATTCCATTCCAAAATCCTTTTCTTGATGGACTTCTTTGTCACAAAGATTTCTAAGAGAGTTAATAGTGTCCTCTAATGTTTTTGCCATGATGGATTTTATATCTTTTATAACTTTAAAACAATTTGGGAGACTTGATTAAAAATAAAAAACTAGTAATATTATCTCATTTTCCACCCACAAACAAGCCATGATTCTTTCATTTTAGGATTTTTTTCAAGAAACTGATTAATTATTTCTTTGGGAACTTTGTTCATTCCACAAGAGAAATTAGCACATTTTTTACATGCATTTCCCAATAGTACTTTGGAGAAGTACCCTACAACAATTAGGAATAAGATACTTACTACAATTAAGGACACACCAAGTACTAGATTTTCTTCAAAATTCAAGGCAAAATAGATAATGCCCCAAATAAAACCGATGAATGGGAACAAATCAATGAAAGCACCAATAGTTAACATTACATACTTTTCTGTATTAGATATTGGCTCTGGTCTATATTTCCATAATTTAGGCATCCCCCTCAATGCCCAACATCTAAGAAATTTACCTTCTTTCTCATAGTAAGGACAATGACTGCATAATAGTCTTGGTTCAATTATTAAAAAAGTTAGTAGAACTATAATTGTGTAAGTAATAAGCATCCACCACTGCCCAAAAAGTAATCCAGTTAGTACATAAATTGTAACAGCTAGTAGACGATAAATTATATTACCAATTGTAAACTTGTTTGCGAATCTTTTATCTACAAAACAAATTAGTTCACCTTCAATTTCACATTCTACACAATTGGAATTTTCATCAGCAATACAGTTTTTCGGAAGGTTAGCAAGAAAATCATTGTTAGCTTTCATCTTCAATTAAATATTAGAAGTATAAAACATAAAACACTTTCTTACGAAAAAATAAATGTTAATCTGTTCTTATTCAAGTTTTTTTCTTGATTAATAAAAATCTTAACAATAAAAAGTATTAAAAACTCCAGTAGAAGTGATAGCATACTACATAAGTTAGGTAACATTCTACTGTGAGTACCTATGACAGTCGATATAAAGAAATTATTGAGAAAACGCAGCAAAATTAGTGCTAGAAGACCTAAATTTGTCAGACAAGAGAGCTGGCGCTATAAAAGAGTAAAAAAGAGTTGGAGAAAACCAAAAGGAATTGACAACAAAATGAAAGAAAAACGTAAAGGTTATCCTCCAATGGTAAATATAGGTTATCGTGGCCCTAAAGCTGTCAGAGGTTTACATCCTTCAGGATATCAGGTAGTTCATGTTGCTAATATCTATGAATTAGAAGCTGTTAATAAAGAAACAGAAGCTGTAATGATTAAACATACAGTAGGGAGTAGAAAAAGACAGCAAATTCTTGATAATGCTGCTGATTTAGGCTTAAAAATCTTGAACCCACCAGCTAGGATTGAAGAGATTGGTGATGTTTTAGAGGAAGCCATACTTGAAGAAGAATATGAATTACTTGAAGATATTGATGATGAGTTCGAAGAAGATTTCGAACTAGATGAAGACCTAGAATTAGATGAACTAGATGAATCAGGTGATGATTCTAGCTAAAAATAGATGATGTGATTACATATGGACGTAAAAACACAAAGAAGAATAGCAGCTAAAATCATGAAAGTTGGCGTTAATAGAGTTAAAATTGATCCTGATAGTTTAAGTGATCTTTCTCTAGCAATAACCAGAGAAGATGTTAGACGCCATATTGATGATGGAGACATAAGAAAAAGAAAAATTCAAGGCGTTAGTAGAGGACGTGCTCGAGCAGTTGCTGCCCAAAAGAGAAGAGGACAAAGAATTGGTCCCGGGAGTCGTAAAGGACCAAAGTATTCTCGTCTTTCTAGTAAAAAAAGGTGGATAAATAAAATTAGAGCACAAAGAAAGTTTCTGAAACAATTAAGAGATGAAGGATACATTGATACTTTGAATTATCGTAAATTGTATCTCCAAGCTAAAGGGGGTCTTTTCAGATCTGTTCGTTATTTGCGAAATTATATTGCTGAACATGGTTTAGCAAAGAAACGTCTTCCTGAATTGTAATGAGGTGAGAAGATGTCCACAAGAAGAAGAAAAAGAGCTATTAGGAAAAAAAGGAAATTACAACAAAAAATAAGAAGATTTGGACCTTTGTATAGAGTCCCCTTTAGAAGACGCAGAGAAATGAAGACAGATTATCAACAACGTAAGCGTCTCTTAAAATCCGGTAAAATAAGATTTGTTGCCAGGCCTTCAAATAAACAAGTTTTAGTTCAATTTGTCGAGTCAAAATCAGGCGGTGACAGAACTTTTAGCCAAACAAAATCTTCAGATTTGAAAAAATATGGGTGGCAGATAACAACTTCAAATCTTCCAGCGGCATACTTAACAGGTTATCTTGCTGGGAAAAAAGCTTTAAAACTGAAAATAAAAGAGGCTATTTTGGATATAGGCATTCATACACCAAATCCAGGAACTAGAATATTTGCTACACTGAAAGGTGTTGTTGATGCTGGAGTTGAAATTCCTTGCAATGAAAAAATGTTGCCTTCTGAAGATAGAATCAAAGGAGAACATATTAAATCGTATGCTAAGCTTTTAGCAAAAGAAGATAAAGAAAAATACAACAAACATTTCTCAAAATATATTGAAGCAAATGTTAAACCTGAAGATGTACCTAACATATTCAAGGAAACAAAAGCAAAAATAGATACAACGGAGTAAGATGAAGATGAGCAGTGAAATGTTTTTAGATTTAGATGAATGGGAACCTCGAACACATGTAGGTAGGTTAGTAAAAGAAGGCAGAATATCTACAATCGACGAACTGTTTCAACAGGGATTACCTCTAGCTGAACCAGAAATTGTAGATTTGCTTTTTGGGGATACACTTGAGGATGATGTTGTAGATATCAGTTTAGTACAAAGACAAACAGATGCAGGAAGAAAACGTAAGTTTCGTGCAACAGTTGTTGTTGGAAACAAGAATGGATATGTTGGTGTAGGTGAAGCTAAATTAAAAGAGATAGGACCAGCTATTAAGAAGGCGATGACAAATGCTAAACTCAATATTAGACCAATTAGAAGAGGATGTGGATCATGGGAATGTTCTTGTGGTACTCCACATACAGTTCCATACAAAGTAACTGGGAAGGTTGGTTCAACAGAAGTTATTCTCTATCCTGCACCGCGAGGTTTAGGATTAGTTGTAGGAAATACAGCAAAAACCGTACTTGAACTAGCAGGAATTGCTGATGTTTGGAGTAAAACTTTTGGTGAAACCAGAACTACTTCAAACTTTGCTAAAGCAACATTTGAAGCACTGAAGAACACATATTCTGTAATGGCTCCATATGATTGGACAAGATAAAACAGGTGATAATATTGAGTCAAGAACAAGAAAAAACAACATTACTTGCTGTTATCCGTATAAGAGGTACAGTTAATGTTCATTTCAAAGTACAAGAAACTCTAAATTTACTGAATATTAGAAGAACAAACAACATGACTTTAATTCCTAACACACCATCTAATCTTGGTATGTTAAATAAAGCTAGAGATCTTATTACTTGGGGAGAAATAAACCCGAAGGTTTTAGAACATGTTCTTAGGAAAAGAGGTGAACTTAGAGGAAAAACCAATCTAACTGACAAATATGTGAAAGAAAACACAAGTTATCCAACTATAACTTCTTTAGCCAAAGCTTTACATAACGGGGAGTTGTCTCTCAAAGAAATTCCAGATATGAAGAAATTCTTCCGACTACATCCTGCAAGGAAAGGATTTAAAGCAATAAAGAAAGGTTTTGCAGAAGGAGGAGATGTAGGTTATAGAGGAGAAGCTATTAATGAACTAATAGTAAGGATGGCATGATAACAATGACTGTAAGAACAAAGAAGAAAACAAGTAAATACCGTGGATCAAGATCTCATGGTTGGGGTAAAACAAGAGTTCACAGAAAAAGCGGAATGAGAGGTGGTGTTGGAAAAGCTGGACCAAAATCTCATCACTGGATATTAACAGTTATTGGAAAACGACCACCATTGGGAAAAAAAGGTTTCAAACGTCCCCAAAAGATAGCTCAAGCTAAGAAGGTAGTTAACATATCTCATCTTGAAGCAATGCTTCCTACACTTCTAAAAGAAGGAAGTGCTGTACAAAAAGGGAATTTGCTTGAGGTTAATTTAACTGAATTAGGTTACGAAAAACTACTAGCACAAGGAGAAGTAAGTCTACCTCTTAAAATCACTATAAAAGAGGCTAGTGAGAAAGCAATTGAGAAAATAAAAGAAGCTGGTGGAAAAGTCACAACAAAAAAATAAAACTTTTCCTCTTTTCATTTATTTTAAAAATAACCAGAATCTAATACTACTTATGTCAGTATTGCAAAATAATACTTATAAATAGAACTACATGTATGAGTTTAAAATCAGACTGGTGATTTCGTTGGCTTCGAAATTCTTGTTACTATTCAAACCATTTCAACGTTTTACTTTTGAGATAAAGAAACCTGCAAAAAAGCCTTCTTTTAAAAGAAAGCTAGCTTGGACTTTTGGTATCTTAGCTCTTTATTTAGCGATGTTAAATATCCCTATTGTTGGAGTACCAAGAGAAGGTGGAACAGATCCTTTCTTTGCAATGAGAGCAATTTTAGCTTCCCAAAGAGGAAGTCTAGCTGAATTAGGTATTGGTCCAATTGTAACAGCCGGTTTGATTATGCAACTTCTAGTTGGATCACAAATAATCAAGGTAGATTTCACTAATTCTGAAGAGAGAGCACTGTACACAGGGACACAGAAGATTTTAGCGATATTAATGACAATATTTGAAGCTCTTGCATATATTCTCGGTGGTGCTTATGGAGAGGATATTGTTTTTGGTGCACAAATGATAATTCTTCTACAACTTGTTGTAGCGGGGTTCATCATTATGATGATGGATGAGCTTATCCAAAAAGGGTATGGACTAGGTAGTGGTATTAGTCTCTTCATTGCAGCAAGTGTATCTTATAATATCTTTGATGGCATGTTCAATTTAACACAGGATGTCGCAGGAGGAGGTTATGTTTGGTTTAGAGGATGTGTTTTAGCTTTCTTCCAAGGAATAGGAAGAGGAGACGTACTAACTCCTTTCAGCAGACCCGGAAGAACTCCAGATCTCATTGGACTGCTAGCTACACTTGTAGTTTTTGCGATGGTTATCTATGTTGATTCTATGAAAATCGAAATTCCAGTTCAACACAGTCAATTCAAAATGCCTGCACGTTACCCAATAAAATTCTTATACACATCAAACATACCTGTCATACTAGTTAGTGCATTGTTTGCTAACATATACTTCATATCCAACTTGATGTTTAACAAATGGCAGAATGAGACTACGGGTTTCAAAAACTTCTTTGTTAATTTCTTCGGTCGGTGGGAAACTATACCGGATACGGAACAACTTGCACCAGTATCTGGACTAGCATCCTTAACTACGGCACCGTATGGACCAGAGCAAGTAGCTTCTCACCCTGGGAATTCAATTGTGTACCTTCTACTTATGATTGCGCTTTGTGGTATCTTCTCGCGGATTTGGATAGATACGGCAGGAATGAGTTCCAGAAATGTAGCAAAACAGTTATTAGATGCCAATATGCAAATTCCAGGATTTAGACGGAATCCTCGTATTGTCGAGAGGTATCTTGAAAGGTATATTCCAACAGCAGCATGGTTAGGTGGTTTCTTCATTGGAGTGCTAGCAGGAATAGCAGATTTTCTAGGAGCCTTAGGAACGGGTACAGGAATATTACTTACAACTGGAATCCTTCGACAGTATTATGAGATATTTGCTAGCGAGCAAATAAGCGAAACAGTGCCAGCTCTAGCTGGACTATTAGGATTAAAATAATCCTCCCTTTTCTTTTTATTTTATAACAGCTTTACTAAAGATCAAGGTCTATTACTTTGTGTGTACTAACACTCTCTATAGAAGCAAGCGCTATTTTTAATGCTTTTAATCCATCTGTTGATGAAACCTCTGGTTTTTTATTCTCAAGACATGAATCTACAAAACTTGCCATTTCAGCTTTTAAAGGCTCTTTCCATGGAATCTTATGTTGCTTTACCCATTCATGATCTTCTATTAGATATTCTTGGGAGATATAATCGGCTTCAACTATACCTTTTTCACATGTTAGTATTAATTTACGCATCTTGTGCGGAGTAAGATAGTTAGACTCTATAAAACCAGTTAACCCTTCACCAAAATCTAGAAGAATCTCTGCATAATCTAAATATGCATGACGTAATTTTCCACCTCGAGCATAAAGGGAAACTGGATCTTTGGCTATTAAATGACGAAATATATCTATATCATGAATACTAACATCTCTAATAACGTCAACATCTTTTAATCTCTCAGGCCAATATGGTCCCAGTCTTCTTGCGCTAATAAGAACAAGATTGCCTAATTCTTTATTTTCTATTAGCAAATCCGATCTACTTACTATCGGATTAAATCTTTCGATAAAACCTACTGAAACTACTACATTAGATCCCTTTTCTGCATCTATGATTCTTTCGGCTTCTTCCATAGTACTGGTCATAGGTTTTTCAATCAACACATGCTTTTCTGATTCAATTGCTTTTAGTGCAATTTCAGCATGTGTTGATGTAGGTGTTGCAATAGTTACTGCATCAACTTCTTTACTCTTAAAAACTTCTTCAAGTGTAGAGAAAGACTTAGTATTATATTGCTTTGCTAAATCCTTAGCTCTAGAAACATCTATATCATAAATACCTATAAGGTTGGAAGCATCTAGTTCATTAAAGACTCTAGCATGATTTTTTCCCCAGCTTCCAGTTCCAATTACAACCACATTTAGTTTCTTCATAGAATCTAACCACGATATTGTTCTTTTCACTCTTTTTGAGTAAAGAAAAGTATATAAAATTTCTCATACAGTTGTATGGATAAAAAGAAACTTGATATATTTATGTGAATATTTTCTCATATTGCCAAAGCTGTCAAAATATAATGAAAGTAATCTTATAGAAGCCTACCAAATAATTGCTAAAAGGTACTCTCAATTAAAGAAAAAACCATGGAAAGATTTTCTTTCTTACTATACTTACCTTAATGAAAATTTTAATCTCCCTGAATCAGGGATTTTAGTTGATTTAGGATCTGGAAATGGACGAAATTTATTGGTTTTTACTGAGCAGTCTTGGCATTTCATTGCTTCTGATTTTTCATTTGAATTATTGAAGGTACTAGTTCCCATAGAAAAAGAGAGAATAAGCCTAATTAATAATGATATGCGAAAAATTCCATTAAGAGAGAACTCTGTAAATTTTGTTCTTTGTATTGCATCAATTCATCATTTATATAAAGAAGAGGATGTAGTTAAGACATTAAATAATATAGCAGACATAACAAAAAAAGATGGTTTTGTAATTATTTCTTGTTGGAGGCGGTGGAAAAAGGGATCTAAAAATAGAATGGTAATTGATTTGCTGCTATATCCAATCAAGAAAATAATTAATAAAAACTGGAGATATGGTGATATTTTCCTTCCTTGGATTAATGATCAAAGACAAGTGATTGCAAAGCGTTATTATCATTTATTTACTAGAAAAGAGTTGGTACGAGTAGTAGAAAAGAGTAAACTTAAGATTTGTAACATAACACGTTTAGGTGGCAAAGGAGAAAAAGACAATTATTTTCTTCTCCTTAAAAAGTAAATTAATTCCTGTTTTTCCTTCCCTTTTGGTATACTCCAGTTACAAAAGCTTTTAAAATAAACTTTTTTCTTGAGTAAGTAACAAGGAACGTGGTTTTAAGATTGAGTTTCTGGACCGACTGGCTTGACGCTATTGCAAATTGGATTTCATCAAATGGTTGGAACGATTTCCCAACATCAGTTGGAGTTCTAACTATAATCGCATTATTGATAGCTATCTTTTCAACTACAATATCTAGACTACTAACAGACGTAGATGCATTAAGAGATAGTATGAGAAAAGTAAATGATTGGAATCAAAGAAGAAAGAAAGCTATGCAAACTGCTGATAAAAAACTATGGTTAAGCGTAAAAAGAGATGAGGAGAGAATCAAAAAAATGCAATCCTCAATGATGTTTAAAAGAATGAAACCTATGCTTTTCACAACGGTACCATTTTTTATTGTGTTTGCAATCCTTAGAAGAGCTTATCCAATTGGTGAGTTTGGTCATTATTATGCTTGGCTCCCCTTTAATCTAGGGAATTTTCCATGGTTAGGAACTCCTTGGTTTGGAACAACAAACTGGAATGGTCACATATATTCAAAAGCATCTTTCACATTGTGGTATTTTATTGTTGCATTTGCATTTGGTTCTATAATATCGAGAATTTTTGGTGTGACTCCCTCAGGAGCTACAACAAGCAAGCAGAAACAGAAGCCAGAAACAAAACGAACACCTACATCAGTAACTAGAGAGAAACTAGCTAAATCAAAGACAGCAGCTAAAAGTACAAGCAAGAAATAGTGAGGAATTAAAATGGTTAAACCATCTTTACGTGTAGCTAAGAAAAGGAACATTAGAGTACCTTCGGGATCTAAAGAAAAAAGAGTTGAAAAGAAAACTAGTAAACCACATTGTTCTCAATGTGGAGCAATTTTACATGGAGTAGCATTTGGGAATCAAAATAAAATTAGAAAACTGTCTCGTTCAGAAAGACTACCAACAAGAGTACATTCAGGTTATATTTGCTCTAGATGTTTGAAAAGTGCCATAAAAGCAGAAGTACGAGAGTAATAAAAGGAAGTGGCAACTTGCCAATAATAGCTGTTTCAGGTCCACACGGTTCAGGTAAAAGCACTGCAGCTCATAAAGTAGCAGAAGTTTTAGGTTATGAGTACATTTCTGCAGGAAAATTATTTAGAGAAATGGCGAGTAAAGAAGGTTTGAATTTAGAAGAATATAGTAAGAAAGCTGAAGAAAAAGAAGAAATCGATAGATATATTGACGATAAAACTTTGGAAATAGCTAAAAATTCAGACAATGCAGTTATAGATGCTCAATTAGGTGGATGGATACTAAAAGATATTGCAGATCTAATTATCTATGTAAGTGCACCATTTGAAACGAGAGTGGAACGAATAGCTAAAAGAGATAACAAAACCATAGAAGAAGTAAGAGTAGAAACAATAACAAGAGAGGAATCAGAAAAAAAACGTTATAAAGCACTATATAACATAGATATTTCTGATTTGTCTATTTACGATATTATTATTAACTCATTAAAGTTTAATGCATCTGACTGTGTTCAGATAATCATTGAAGCATATAACAAATATATAAAAGGTGATAAAAAATGACAGCAATTCAAGTAGGAAGAATTATAGTTAAAACAGATGGAAGAGAGGCTGGAAAAAAGGCTGTAATTGTTGATTTAATAAATCAAAATTATGTGCTAATCACTGGTCCAAAATCAATTACAACAGTACGTCGCAGAAAATGTAATATTAAGCATTTGGAACCAACTGATAAAGTTTTAGCAATTAAGCGAGATGCAAGCGATGAAGAAGTAATTGCAGCAGTCGAAAAGGATAAACTAAAAAAATTCTTAGAAGAAGTTGTAATTCCCAAGGTTTAGTTTTTTCCAAAGCCTTAAATTCTATTTTTCTTATATTTTAGTGATTAGATGACAATCACATTTTCCCCTAAAGAAATTAATTTGGTCTCAGATTCTAGCTCATTAAAAATAATATCGGATGATGTTACAGATTTTAGATGGGGAAAATTGCCCACTCAGAGAACAATTGATGAATTACTAAACTATGGCATCATTAACTTAGATAAACCCGCTAATCCAACAAGTCATGAAGTGGTAAGCTTTGTTAAGAAAATTCTAAACATTCCGAGAGCTGGACATTCAGGAACATTAGATCCTAAAGTAACAGGAGTATTGCCAACAGCCTTAGGAAAAGCTACTAGAATATTGGATTCTCTTTTACTAGCAGGAAAAGAGTATGTTTGTAATATGAGACTTCACAAGGATGTGGATGAAGAAAAAATTAAGCAGATCATGAAAGATTACATAGGTGATATTTATCAAAGACCTCCAATGAGAGCAAGTGTTAAAAGAGTTCTTAGAGTTAGAAGAATCTATAATACAGACATAATTGATATAGAAGGAAGAGATGTTTTATTTCGGATAAGTTGTCAAGCAGGAACTTACATTAGAAAATATGTTCATGATATCGGACAAAGCCTTTCTTGTGGAGCTCATATGAAAGAACTGCGAAGAACAAAATCTGGACCTTTTACAGAAGATGAGTTTTTATCAAGTCTCCAGAATCTATATGACGCTTGGAGTTTATACAAAGAAGAAAATGAGGAAATTCCTCTTAGAAATATAATCTTACCTATGGAATATGGAATAAAGCATTTGTCAAAAATCATTGTAAAAGATAGTGCAATTAATCCCTTATGCCATGGAGCACCATTAGGATTGCCCGGAGTGTCAAAATATTCAAAAGACTTTGATAATGGAGAACTCATTGCAATATTATCTCTAAAGCACGAATTAGTTGCTTTTGGAGAAACTCAAATGAATGCAAAGGATTTAGAAGAAAAAGAAAGTGGTCTTGTAGCAAGTGTTAAAAGGGTACTAATGCCAATAGGAACTTATCAAAGTAAAAAGAAAGACAGCTAATAAAGAAGTTTTTTTATAATTCAATCGAGTTTCATAATGATATCCTTGAAAATTTTGTATGATTTATCAAATGTGTGATATGGCCACATTATATTTTCAGTTACTAGTATTTCATTTGCTAATGCTATTGCATCACCTATACCTAATCCAATTTCTCTAATATCTCTACTTGTAAAATTTTCCCAGATTGCTAAATCTTGATCTTCTTGAGTTTTTTCACGAAATTCTCCTGAAACTTTAAAACGATCAGGATTATTTACACGACTAAAACGAGTATTTTTACTAGCATGAAAACCTAGTATAAACACATTCTCTTTACCATAATTTTTTCTAGCATACTCTATCTCAGCAGGAGATTTAACTCCATTTAATAGTAATTTCTTAGAATCTTGATATTTTTCCTTCTCATATTCTAAAATAACTCTCGTAAAAGCTGTTGGATCTTTTGAAAGAAGACTTTTTATTACTTTAGTAGTATTAGCATGATTAACTTCGAGTTTCTGGTTTTTCAATTCGTGGTAAACAGCGTGACCTGTTTCAATCATTGGTATTTTGGTTTCCTTGTTTAATTTATGTCCATGTGATGATTTTCCGCTAAGTTGTAATCCTACTAAAATAAAAATTTTCATTGTTTTCAATTTAGAATAAAAAAAGAAAAGAAAAGGTTTTCGGAAAGATTAAGAGTATCATGGTAATATTTTTAATATTATCGACTTACAAAGTCTATATTCTCTACTGAGCCAGGATACTCAAGCCTGGTATGAGGCTAGATTGGAAATCTAGTGTCGATAGACTCCGGGGTTCAAATCCCCGTCCTGGCTCCATTATAATCAGCTTCCTTTCTAACAATTCTCTTTGAAGCAAACGTTTAAAAAAATCTTTTTCGCACTCATGTTAAAGTCAAAGTGCATTTATAAAAAATAATAAGCACATGGCGAAGCTCAAAAGGGAAAATCCCTCGTTTCAAAACAATATAGAAACGCAGAGCTCCACAACTTCGGGTTGTGGAATCAAAAAAATGAAAAATGTGATAATATGTCATTTCGCCATTTAGTTAGGATTAAATCCACAGATTTAGAAGGTCATTTGCCTGTTGCTCTTGGTCTTTCTAAGATTTCTGGTGTTAATAGAAGACTAGCTCATACTATTGTTAGAAAGCTAGATATCCCTCTTTCAGAGAGAATAGGATCCCTTACAGACACTACCATAAAAGAGATTGAAACAATCATTACAAATCCTGTTGCTGCAGGAATACCTGGATGGCTAGTTAATCGCAGGAAAGATCGTCAAACAGGTGAGGATTTACATATAACTGAAGCTCAGCTCATTTTACAAACTAAACAAGATATTGAAAGATATATCCGTATCAGAAGTAGGAGAGGTATCAGACATCAATTTAAGCTTAAAGTGAGAGGACAAAAAACCCGAACACATGGTAAAAGCGGAACTACTGTTGGTGTTCAAAAGAAGAAGAGGTAGATTAAAATGGGTGGAATTAGAAGACAAAAAAAGAAAACCGTTACACCGGGTCACCCTTATGATAAAGCTCGATTAGAAAGAGAACTACCATTAGTTGGTGAATACGGTTTAAGAAATAAAAAAGAACTATGGAAAGCCAGAACCATTCTATCCAAAGCAAGACAGCAAGCAAGAGCACTTTTAGCTCATACTCCTGAAGTCAGAAAACAAAGAGAAGAAGAGTTACTTTCTCGATTGATTCGCTTCGGTATGCTTTCTAAAGGTGGAGATTTGGATTCTGTTCTTGCTCTAGAAGTCAAATCAGTGCTAAATCGTCGTTTGCAGACTATTGTTCACAAAAAAGGTTTAGCTTCTACACCTTATCAAGCTAGACAATTCATCGTTCATAGACATATTGCAATTGAAAACGGAATCGTAACTTCTCCTGGAAGACTAATCACAGTTACAGAAGAAGAAGCTTTAAGTTATGCTCCAAGATCTCCTCTTGCGGATTCTAAACATCCTTCAAGACCCCAAGCACCCCCTGTTATTGAAGAGGTTAAAGCTAAACCAAAGAAAGAAGCACCAAAAGAGGAAGAAATTGAAGAAGAACCTCCAGAGAAACCTGAAGTCAAACCAAAACCAGAAGCAAAGCCCAAACCAAAACCTGAACCAAAGGTTGAGGAAAAGAAACCTCCAACAAAGCCTAAAGCTGAACCCAAAAAGAAGGTTGTTGAAGAAGTCGATTTGTCTCTCATTGAGGGCATTGGTCCCAAAACCGCTATGGTTCTAAAAGATCATGGATTTGATACAGTAGAGAAAATTGCTAAGGTTTCAGCTGATGATCTTTCGCAGGTTCCAGGTATCGGTAAAGCTACCGCTGAAAAAGTAATTAACAATGCTAAAGATTTACTTAAAACTAAAGGAGGATCAAAATAGGTGATTTTATGAGTGAAGAAAGTGCTCCCCCTGCTAAAAAACAAGAAAGAAAATACGGCATAGCTCATATCTTTTCTAGTTATAATGATACTATCATTCACATAACAGATATCTCTGGAGCTGAAACATTCAGTCGCAAAAGTGGAGGAATGTTCGTTAAAGCTGATAGAAATGAATCCAGTCCTTATGCTGCTATGAAATCAGCAAACGCTGCAGCACAAGAAGCGCAAAGTAAAGGAGTGTTCAATCTATATGTTCGTTATAGAGCCCCAGGAGGACATAAAAACAGAACTCCAGGACCAGGAACACAAGCAGCTTTACG
>JBHLQZ010000007.1:0-9712 GCA_048883065.1 Candidatus Thorarchaeota archaeon
AACAATTACTAAATCTGCTGGGATATACACCCACAAATCATTTAGTGTACCCAAATCACCTGTGCTCCCGATTCCATATCCACCGAATACCCAAATGTAACCATTATCATCACAATTCATTGTGACTCTTTGTCTAGAACCAGGATAAGTACTTGTATTAGCTACTCCCAGGGTACCATACACACCCATGACGTGTGTTGAGCTGTTTCCTGATATCCAAACCCACTGACCTAGACTCAAATCATATCTCCAAAGATCATTTAACATAGTAGTGTCTGGAGAATTACCTCCATAGAGTAGAAAATTACCATTACTGTCAACACATGATGCAGCTAGATATCTAGCTTTTGGCATATTGAGGTCATTAGGAACACCTTTAATACCCCAGTTTCCTGGATCATTAGTTACATTGCTTCCTGACATCCAAGCCCACTTATCTGTTGTTTTGTTGTATCTCCATAAATCGTTTAATTTTCCAGTTGCACCACTCCAGCTTCTACCCCAACCTCCGAATAACCAAAGATAATCATTAGAAGACATCCAAGAGGTAAAAGTATTTCTTGCACCAGGATGATTTGAAGTATCTTCTATACCCTTAATTCCATAAACTCCATTCTCATTTGTTGCATTATTTCCTGATATCCAAGCCCAATGATCGAGTGCCGCGTTATAACACCAAAGATCATTGAAATATGTAGAACCTGTAGCCTGACCCCCAAAAACATAAAATAGATTATCACTATCTACCCATGAACAGCAGATTGTTCTTGCTGGAGGTACATTGCTTACATCAAAAATTCTGTATATTCCATAATCTCCAGGCTCGTTATCTGTGTCACTTCCTGCAATCCAAGCCCAAGCATTTAATGTTGTGTTGTAACACCATAAATCACCTCTGTAAGCACCTCCAATTGTAGAACCTCCAAAAAGCCAAAAATTACCATCATTATCTTTGAATGATGTACACTCATATCTGCAAACTGGTTGATTGTTTTCATTGAAAACACCTTTGGCACTAAAAATACTTGGTTGATTTATTGCATTTGATCCTGCTATCCATGCCCATTTTTGACTTGTTATATTGTATCTCCATAAATCATTTAGCAATCCCGAAAATCCTTGATAATCATAACCATAACCTCCAAACACCCAGTAATTTCCCTCATCATCTATCCAAGTTCCACAACCTTGTCTACCTCCAGGAACATTATTTGAATCTTCTACTCCTTTTGTACCGTAAGTTGGAAATTGATCATCCAGATTACTTCCAGCTACCCAAGTCCAAGAATCAAGAAGAATATCACCAGAAACATAAATTTCAGGTGTAGTGCATAGAACGCAGAAGAATAATAGAAGAATACTGATTGAAGCTATTTTTCTTTTTTCATTTTTCATAATAATCACAGAATAATATATCCAAAATTAGACTTATAATTATTCCGTAAAAGATTCAACAAAAGAATTATATCTACAAACTATCATGCTTCTTTAATGTCAAAGGCAAAAACATCAATTGAGATAGGAGATGTTAAACTTTTTCTCATAAGGAATTTTAGTTCCCAAATCAAGAATCTAGAATTCTTAAAAGGGGGGGAATTTTCTCAAGCTTTTTCCTTTGATAGCGTGAAAGGTAGTTTTGTTATTAAATTAAGAAACAGAAGAATAATAGGAACTAAAAAAAATCCATTTGAGAAGGAAATACTTGCTTATAAGAATGTAAAATTAAGAGATGATACAATTCCAATTCCAAATATAGTAAGCAATGGAACTTTCAGTGGAGAAAAAAGAAGTAAAATTATTTATTGCATTGTTGAAAAAGCTCATGGAAATTTTGTTCATCTTTTTCCACCAGAAAAACATGAATTAGTTGACTTGAATTTAATCGATGTACTCCACAGAATCCATTCAATAGATATTTCAAATACGAAGGGTTATGGAAATTGGTTTTCATTTCAAGAAGCAAGATTCAATTCTATGAGTGAACACATTATAGATGTTATTGAAAAGCAAAGAATCTACACAAACAAGAGATACTCGACAGGTATTTTTGAGAAAAATCTTTACATTAAAGGAGTAAAACGAATAGAAGAATTGGTTCAAAACTGTTCTAAGTATAGATACTTAATTCATGGTGATTATGGTTATGATAATGTTCTAGCTGATGTTAATTGTAATATCAGCTCTGTTTTTGATTGGGAACATTCACTATTTGGTGATTTTGTTTATGATATAGCTTGGTTAGATTTCTGGCAATTTAGAAAGGAAAATCACTATGCTAATCTCTACAAGAAAATGTTTGAGGATGATAAGAATTTAGATTTTAAAAACTATGAAGAAAGACTATTGTGTTATAAGTTATATATCGGTATGACAGCAGCTGGATTCTTTAGTGAATCTAATCAAAAGGAGAAATATAATGAAGCCAAAGAAAGGATTCTTGAACTCTTGTAATATTAAATCTTGAACTAGAAATAATTATTAACGTTCAAACAAAATTGTTTTCATGTTTATTGATAGAAATAAGAAAATAGCAAGATTGTGGTTTGAAGAGATGTGGAGTAAACCCAATTTTGAAGTTGCAAATAAAATCATTCATCCTGATTATAATCCTGAATGGGTTCAGATTCCTAAGAAAGGACCAGAACAAGTAATTCATGAAATTAAATATTTTCGATCAGCCTTCCACGATTTAAAATATGATATTTTAGATATTATTGCTGATGATACTAAGGTTTGGGTACGATACAAAGCTACTGTAAAGCATGGCGGAAGAGCGTGGGGATTTGAAGCTACAAACAAAGAAGCAGAGATTGAAGGAATGTCAATTCTTGAAATAGACAAAGAAGGTAAGGTAGTAAACCAATGGGGAGCGTTCTGTCTGTTCGATATTTTAGTTGATCTTGAACTTGTACCCCCATTTTGGGAGTTAAGTGAATATTTTCCAAAAAAAGAATAAGGAGAAGATTCAATTCTCTAAATTTTCAATTGCATCATCAATTTTTTTTATCTTATTCTGCAAATTTTCTTTACATTCTTTTAAGTGCTTGAGCTTTGATTCTTTATCTTCATCTCCAGTAAATTCACCACATTTTCGATGTTTTCCTTTGCAATCTTCCTTCATTTTCTCACCTACTTTAGTTTTTAAAGTGTTATTACTTTAGATATGAAAGTATTTATATATAAGGACTCGCTAATGGTTTCTTAAGTAACTCAGATAGTGTGAAGTAATATGAGTAAAACCAAAGAGAATTGTACTAATGAACAAAAAGGACATCCTTGTTTTATACCAGCTCAACGAGTATTGAATCTAATTGGTAAGAAATGGAGTATTCAGCTTATCAATGTTTTAAGTAATGGTAAAAAAATACGTTATAATGATTTAAGAGAACTGCTTCAGAGAGGATGGAAAAAGGATAAAATTAGTGATGCTACTCTCTCAGCACGATTAAATGAATTATCTGAAGAAGGGATTCTAGAACGTGAGATATATCCAGAAATACCACCCAAAGTAGAATACTCATTATCTGAGAAAGGAGAAAAATTATCTCAAGTTCTTAAACCATTGATAGATTGGACTATTCAAACATGTCATGAAGAAAATCTACAGAAATAGTCTTTTTAAGAGCAAACTTTTTTATCTTAATAATCAGAGATACTTTGACATAAAATGAGTTTCCCAGAAAAGTGTAAAGAAGCAATCTTAGCAGGAGATATAAATTTATCACAGAAACTTGCTCAAAAAGCTGTTGCTGATAATCTCGATATAAATACTGCAATCGATGCTTTTTCAATTGCTATTAGAGATGCAGGAGACCTTTTTGAAGAAGGAGAATTCTTTCTTCCAGAACTAATGCGGAGTGCTGAAGCTATGAAAGCCGCTATGGCAGTCTTTGAACCAATTATTTCTGAAGGTAAGGAGAGCAGGTCTCTTGGTAGAGTTGTAATAGGAACAATAGAAGGAGATATTCATGATATAGGTAAAACTCTAGTTGCTTCAATGTTATCAGCTGAAGGATTTGATGTTTATGATCTTGGTGCAGATGTGCCTATATCCACCTTTATCGACAAAGCTATAGAAGTCAATGCAGATATTATTTGTATGTCTGCACTTCTAACAACAACCATGATAGGTCAGAAGAAACTCATTGATATTCTGAGAGAAAAGAATCTTCGTGAGAAATTTAAAATTTTAATTGGTGGTGCTCCTGTTTCTAAAAAATGGGTAGAAGAAATCGGAGCTGATGGAACAGCAGAAAATGCAGTTAGTGCTGTAAAATTAGCTAAGAATTTATTGGGACATTAAGGAGGATAGATTTTGCAAAACAAAAAATCCATTCTTGATCTAATTGAAGAACGAGTTATTCTTCTAGATGGAGCAATGGGTTCTTTATTAATTGATCAAGGTTTACCACCAGGAACACCTCCGGATATGTGGAATGTATCTAATCCTGAAATAATCAAAAAGGTTCATCAAGACTATTTTAATGCTGGATCAGATGTGGTTCTAACTAACACTTTTGGTAGTTCTAGATTGAAATTAATGGCTCACAAGCATGGTAGTAGTATAGAAGATTACAACAGTAAAGCTGTCGAGAATGCAAGAAAAGTATGCCCTGAAAATGGATATGTAGCTGCTGATATAGGTCCATCTGGTGTTTTTCTTCCACCAGTAGGAAATGGAACAATCAAAGGATTTGAAGAGAATTTTCTTGAACAAGCAAAGATTTTAGCAGAAGCAGGAGTTGATTTGTTTTTTATTGAAACTATGGTAGATCTCAAAGAGGCTGAAGCTGCTGTAAAAGCTGTTAAACAGGTTTCTAAAAAACCCGTATTTGCATCAATTACTTATCAAAAAACGAAAAGAGGATATTTTACTATAATGGGAAATTCGGTGGAAGAATGTGTCAACTCTCTCCAAGATTTAGGAGTGGATGCTATTGGTGCAAATTGCACCATTAGTAGTGATGAAATGGTAGATTTGATTTCTAAAATTAAGCAATTTACAGATTTACCAATAATTGCAAAACCAAATGCTGGAAAACCTCAACTGGTGGAAGGAAAAACAGTTTATCAAACTACAGCTATTGATTTTGCAAAAGATATCAACCAAATGGTGAAAAATGGAGCAAGAATTGTTGGTGGATGTTGTGGATCAAATCCTGAGTTTATTAAAGAAATTAATCAACTGATTAAGAGGTAATATGATGAGACTTCTCGAAAATATTGAAATTAGACTTGATAATGAGGAAATCATCAGACTACTAAAAAGTAAAAAATCAATGAAAAGGAAACCCACACAGAAGATGGTTGATGATATCAATGACTTGAAAGAATATGCTAGACAATTAATAAAACCTAGAGGAGTCTATGATATTTTTGATAGTGAAGATCTACAACCTCAATTTCTTTTTAATAAATCAGAAAAAACTGTCCTTGCGGTGTGTACAATTGGTAAAGAGTTAGAAGATAGAATATCTAACATAATCGATGAAGGAGAATTAGCTAAAGGTGTTATCTTAGATGCTATAGCTTCTCATGCAGCAGAAGAAACAGCAGAACAATTAAATCAAATTATACTAAATGAAATTAAAGAGCAAATAAAGGATAAAGAAGTGACTAGCAGGTTTAGTCCTGGTTATTGTCAATGGGTTTTAGAGGAAGGACAAAGAGTGATTTTTAATTCTTTACCAGCAGAATTTATTGATGTCACATTAAGTGTATCTATGATGATGAAACCCATTAAATCTGTATCTTTTGCATTCAATATTGGAACAGAAGTAGACAAAGATTTAGGTGTAAGAGATTGTGAGACTTGTGATTTGATTAACTGTGCATATCGCAGAACAAAATAGATTAAAGAGAAAGGATTTCTCTTATTTTTTTAGTTCTATAAGAATCAAGTTGAGGAGCATATAATAATCTCTTTTTTACACTCTGATAAAGAACTTTAGAATCTAGTACTGAACCTATAGATTTTACTCCATTAACTAAATTATTCGCTTTTTCGATTAATTCTTGTTTCCTCTCTATAACATAAGGATCCCAAATCATTGAAGGTTGACCCTCTAGACATTTTGCTATTACTTGTTTTGCTATTTTACAACTTTCAATAACATTCTCAGGAGTTGCTGCATGATTTGCTTCACTATAACTAACAACATGAACAATGTGTGGATTAAGTTGCATCTGTAACATTACTGATTGTGCAAGTTGTCCCTTTGCCATATCTAAGTCACTAGGATAGCTAAACAGTCCTGTTCTTGTTTGAGTATAAACCATAAAGTTATCATCCTGTAATGATTCAATCATTTCTTTTTGAGCAAGCATTTTTGCTAGATCATCTCTTTGATTTGTTTGAGGAGGTGTATTAAACATATATTGTGAAATAAAAGTACTAAGTCCTAATTCTTTACATATATATGCTCCTAAAAATCCTGTAGCGATTGCTACCTCATCCTTAGCATCTCTCATTGACCATTGATGAGATTCAAGAATTTCAACAGGAATATTCCTTTTGGCATGCCATTTTATTGCATTAAGATGAGCTTGTATTGAAGTTTCTAAATCCATTGGACCTCTTCCATCCATTTGATTATACCAAAAAATTGGTATTGCAGCCCATGCGTTATTTATTGTGTCAACATAAAGCTGAGCTAGTTTGATTAAATCATCTGTTCCAGCATAAGTTCTCATCAAAGGATAATTTCCTCTTCTTGAAGCTCGAAAAAGCAGTTCAAAATCTTCTTTTGATCTTACAGGAACTCCTCCAGCACCTTCACCAATACTCATTCTTTCAGGATGAAAAAAATGAGCTTGTGCATTTTGATCAGTACCCAGAGAGATTACATCCAGACATCTACTCTCAGCAATTTTCCTAATTCCTATAGCTGTTTCTTCTAATGAAGATAATCCAAAATGATGCCTTAAAACAGGATAAGGACTTTTAGATTCTATTCTATCTATGATATTTTGAGGAAGTATCTTTTTTTTATCTTCAACAATCGCTCCTTTAAGATAAGCTATTGCTTGTTCTGCATCATCTCCTTTAAAATATACACTAAAAAAATCATCTTTTTTTTCGATTTGAACAAGTTCAGGTAATCCCCCTAAAATAAATTCTCTGTTACCTAAATCTTCTTCAGTAATTCTTCTTTTCAATTGTCTTAATATTTTGATTCCCTCTTTAGGAGTTAATCTATAACTCAACCCTACTATGTCAGGATTATGATCTTTTATTGCACTAATAAGTTGTTCAATTTTTACTGCAGGTCCTAAAAAGATTGTTTCATAACCTTGTTTTTCTGCTAATTGTAAAAACCTATGAATACCTGCAATATGAACACAATCTCCAACACAAGCTCCAAGTATTTTCTTCATTTAATCTCACCTTGCAGATGCTTTATACTCTCTTATTGTTTCAAGTTCTGACACTCTTCTTATATCTTCAAAAATAGTATTTGCATTAAGTCCTAGTTTATTGAAATTTCTACCTTGATTTCTAAAGTCAATCTTCAACTCCATTGATGCTCTGTTTATCAAATCATCAATACAATTTGTATCAACTCTAACTGATTTTCCTAGTTCAGAAAAGGGTACAAGACCTGCAGGAATGTCCTCAGTTAAGTACCTCATATCGAAAGTTGTAGGAGCAGTTAATCCCGCATAAAAAGGATTGTTATGTAAAGCATCAAAAAGATTTGATTCAGGAAGGCTATATCTTTCACACAACCATTCTCTTATTGATCGAACATTTACTCCAAACTTTCTAGCAAGGATTCGTCTTTCTTTGTCAACTTGTTTCATATATTCAACTACTTTTCTTGTAGCTCCTTCTCTGTAGAAATCAAATTTCTCTTTCTTTATTATCCTCTTTCTATTTAACAAAGTTATAGTAGGATGGAATACTGCTCCAATATTTCCCAAACTTGTTGTCAAAAAACTGTTTACCCCATAAAATTGTGGATAATTTTCATTCAGTATGGAAATTACATAAGAAGTGCGATGTTTAGGGATAACTGATACAGAAACAGAATTTTTAATTCCTTTAACATCACTTAAACCAGATCTTATGATCCTTGTAGCATAAATTAAAGTATTTGCTTCTGCTATAGTAACATCAGCATCTAAGTCTTTTTCCAAAAGAGTATTAATAAACTCTAAACTACCAAAAGTTCTACCAGGATTTAAAACAATTATTTGTCCATCTTCAAGATGTGGAGCTAAAGAAGACGCAATGTCATAATGTCCAGTAGCTGTAGTTACCACCATAATTAATTCAGTACCCTTCACTGCTTTTGAAATATTAGTAGTAACTAGATTTAATTTTCCTTTTGTTTGTATTTCACCTATCAATTCAATTTCCCTTTTGCTTAGAATAGGACGAATTCGCTCAATAGATCTATTGTATAGATTTACTTTATTTCCTTTACTTGCTAAATATCCTGCAATAGCTTGACCTCCACACCCAGCTCCTATTACAGAGATATTCAACTAAACACCCTCTTCTGATAATTTAAAGAGAGTGATTTTAGTATAGATAATACTGTTCTCGTGAAAAAGTCACTTATATTCACTAATTCCTTATTAAGGTTATTTTCAGTGAATACATTGTTTTTATACATTTTTTTCACATGTTAATTTTTTCTGGATCACATTAGTACTTTAGCAAATTACGATACTTGCCTACTGCCGTTAAATTATCTAACTGCAGAGAATGAACCTAATTAATATCTCAAAGTGAGATTGAGATATTCTTTGAACTTCATAAGTGAGTTTTACAGCCAGTCATTCACATAAATGGTTCATATCTTTAAATGGTTATTCTTATAGTAGTATATAATTTAATAAATACTTTTAAAAGTTATTAAATAATATTGTATTGAATCTATTATTAATTAAAATAAAATAATAATAATATTTTGTTTTTAATAGTAATTACTTAAAAATAAAACTTATGAAAAGGTATTTTTTATTTGATTAATTGAAAATTATATTGAAAATTCTAGTTTATCTTTCTAAATTATTTTTATTCCTTCAAAATGTTTCAAAACAGATAAAGCATGTAAGGTTATCCATTTACTTTCTCCTAAATAAGGTTCTATTTGTGTATACATAGGCGATCTATGTTTTTTCTCGTTAATCCACTTTCCTTTTTTATATCTGTTTTTTATTATTTCTAAAGCAGAATCCACCTCAGAAGAATACTTAACTTCAGCAGCAACCAAAGACCTCATAGTGTCTAGTACATCAGAGTTATAAGTGAGTGGAAAACCAAACTTCGTCCAACCAGCTTTAGCAACTTTCTTCATTGAGATATTTTTCTCAAGGAATTTTTTCCTTTCCTCAATAAATTCTCTCCCCTTTAATTTTTTTTCCTTTACATACTGAAGCCATTCTTTGTTCTTTTCTGGAATATATTTGTAAATTTGATTTTCGAGTAGTACTTTTACACATTGGTCGATGCCTTTCTTTATTCGTTGAGAATGTTCTTTAATAGGAATAGCACTTAAAGCGAAGAGTATTTTTGGTATAGTCATATAGCAACTACTTCGCAATCCATACATTCTACAGCGGATATAACCGTCTTTGTCTACATACTCAGACATTAAATGTTCCAATGCTGCTTTAGTTCTTTCATCATCCCAATAGTTAAAGTGGATTAAAACTCTTAGAATATTTGCTGTAAGACAGGTTATTACTCCACTATTTGTGC
>JBHLQZ010000007.1:9722-28375 GCA_048883065.1 Candidatus Thorarchaeota archaeon
AATCCTCCATTTGGAGCTTGACCAGTAGAAAAAATATGTTCAATTGCATTTTCAATTTGAGTATTAGTTAGTGCATTTAATTCATAGAGAAATATTAGTTGCCAATAAGTTCCTAAATATTTTTTATAATTCTGATCTTTTTTTGCATCAAACCAATATCTGTTTTTTATTTGATTATCCAAAATTTCTTTTATAGGTCTATAGGACATTATTTGTTCTTTTGAAGAAATTACATCATTATCTTGTCCATCGATATCCAATATTTTTATCTGAGTTAAGTATTTCACAGGTGGATTATTATTTTCCAGCAACCAATTGATTGTTTTTTGTTCAACTTCAAACATAATATTATATCAAAATAAATAGTGTATCTAATAATATAAAAATTCTGATAGAAAGATGATATTGAAATTAAGAAGAAAACAATTCTCCAACTTTTTTTGCCCATCCTCTTATTTTATCCCAATCTCTGTTTTCATAAAACTCATCATTTTTGAGAGGTTTTCTACCTCCAAAAGCTTCAGCTGCAATAGGTTTGATTCTCAGATTTTTATTAAGTACTTCTTCAATATATTTAGAGTACGCATATTCGTATAAATCAGGCTCTCCTGCTCTTCTAGAACAAACATAAACAGCTATTTTTTTTCCTTCGAAGTTTGATTTTAAAAATCTTTTTGCTCTATTTGTCCACATACCTACTTTTATTCCACTACCAATTATGATATTTTGATATTCAGCCAATTCTTTCCCTTTAGGGAATTTGATATCAAGATTAACAATATTAACGATTAAATCAAATTGTTCTTGAAGAATTTTGGCAATTTCTTCAGCTACTTCAGCTGTTGCACCATATCTTGTACCATAAGCTACTAATGTTTTTGACATATATTTCAAATCCAAATCTGTTTATACTCTTAAAAAACTAACTGAATAAAATCCTTAATTTAATTACTAAATTATATTAAAAAACAAATGTCAAGCATTTAGCTTGACTTGGTATTTGTTTTTCTTTTTTTCAGAGTAACTAATGTGAAGAATATTGCTAAAACTCCTCCAACAAGACTTAGTAATATAGTGAATTCGTTTACATGAGGAAGTTCATATTCTACGTAATGACAGTTGGAGTGAGTACTGTTACTTGAACCATCATTAGCAACAATTACATAATAGTAAAATCCTTCTGAAGGCAAATTATCCGTATAATCACTTGATGAGGTTGTTGCAATTGGTGATAAACCTTCTATTGACCAGATATAAGCTGAATTTCTATATACATAATATTCAGCTGCACCATCAACATCATTCCAGTCTAAATAGATTTCTGCAATTTCACTTGGATTAGGAACAATAGGAGCTAGTTCAGGGGAGGAGAGTGATGGGATTTTAACCTCGACATACTGACAATTTGAAAATGTACTATTAGTTGTAGAGTTTCCTGCTACAATGACATAGTAATAAAATCCATTCATTGTTATGTAATCATTGTATCTATTTGTTGAAACTGAATCTAAAGGAGAAAGATTGTCTAAATTCCATATATATGACGTATCTCGGTAAATGTAATATGTTGATGCTCTCCATATGTGATTCCAATTAAGTTCTATACTACTTGATATGCTTGGATTTGGAACAATAAATGCTAGTGTTGGTGTAGAAAGCTCTGGAGATGTTAATTTCCTATAGAAAATATCCTCATCAGATCCACTTCCAGCATATCCAGTTGGATCATACCAAGTTATATGAATTTCATTTGTTTGATAAACAGAGATTGTAGGTTTTTTTGCAGCGAGATTACTTTCTGTGGAAACAACTTCTGTTGTTGACCAAAATTTATCAACTGTATTCCAATGTTTGTAAAAGATATCTTGATCTGTACCACAGTTGAGATAATCAGTTGTATCTCTCCATACTACATGTATATTGTCACAGGGATCAATACAAATTTCTGGGAAGAGAGAATTCTCTGAGCTTTCTGTAGAAACAACTTCTGTTGTTGACCATGACTTAGAAATGTTACTCCAGTATTTATAAAAAATGTCTCCATCACTTCCTGACTCAAGATAGTTAGTTGTATCATCCCAAGCAACATGAACATTATCTAAAGAGTCAATTTTGAGAGAAGGATAACGTACTATACCTGTACTTTCTGCAGAAATTTGCTGTACTGTTGTCCATAGTTGTGAAGTAGAATTTCTATACTTATACAATATAGAGCTTGTTGATTCTTGCCAAGAAACATGAACATTATTTAATGAATCTACTGAAACTGAAGGATAATATGAATGTAAACTAGATTCTGTAGAAACAACTTCTGTTATTGACCAAGAATCTGTAAAAGTATTCCAATATTTATAAAATATGTCAAAATCAAGTCCTACTCCACCATAGTTAGTGTCATCCTGCCACGCTACATGTACATTTCCCATTCTATCTGTTGCAACATCAGGATATGCTGATTGTGCAGTTCCTGCTTTTTCAGTAGAGATATGTACCATTGTCATCCAAGATTGTGAAGTTGCATTCCAACATCTATAGTAAACATAAGGAACTGTTCCTGTATATTCCATCCAAACAACATGAATATTGTTGAAAATATCAATTGTTATACAAGGATATGCTGATCGAGAACCATCACTGGTAGAGATTAATATCGGAGCTGTCCAAGATTTGGTGGTTGCATTCCAATACTTATAAAAAACCTCATCATTTGCAATGTCAAATTCATACCAAACTACATGAACATTCCCAAAAGAATCAGTAGCAATAGAAGGCTCTAATGAAGGATTGCTACTCTCTGTTGATACCACTTCTGTATCACTCCACTTCCAAGCAGTCTGTTCATTTAGTTCTAGTATCTGAGAATCATTAATTTTTTGTGAAAAAGCCAACGATTGATAGATACCTCCTATACTATTAATTAATATAAAAAAAATCAAAAAAAAGCTCAAACTTAAAGAAAGAATTTTTTTATTTTTTACCATAATTTTTCAATCCTTAAAATGATATTTGTAATCATTTAAGATTCAAATTACTTTGGATTCTCCAGATTCATAATAAAATTTTCGCATCAGATTGTAATCTCTTTTAAGGGAAATTATTATATTTAGGATAGATATTTAGAACTAAAATAGAGAATTCAGTGATTATTAATGAGACCAATTATCACTATTCTTGAAGAAGAACTGATAGAAAAAGTTGTAGCTGAAGCTATCGAGATACTAGAAGAGATAGGCTTCTTTGTTGAAAATCAAGAAGCTATTGAGATTCTACAAAAAGAAGGAATCAATGTAGATTTTGAGAAAAGAAGAGCTAAATTGCCAGCTGATCTCATCAAGAAATCAATCAAAACCTCTCCTTCTTCAATTTCTCTTTATGATCGTGAAGGAGTGCAGGTTGCTCAACTAGAAGGAGAAAACGTTTGTTTTGATCCAGGCTCAGCAGCTTTGAATGTTCTTGATTCAGAAACAAATGAGATTCGTTCTGCAGTTACTAAAGATTTTATTGATTTTACAAAAGTAGTTGAGCAGTTAGAATATATCCATGCTCAGAGTACTGCGATTATTTGCTCTGACGTTCCTGAAGAGGTTGGAGATAGATATCGTCTTTATCTTGCTCTTATTTATTCCAAAAAACCTATAGTTACTGGAACTTTTACAAAGGAATCATTTGAAATTATGAAAGATATGCTTGTTGCGATTAGAGGTAGTGAAGAAGAATTAAGACAGAAACCTCTTGCTATTTTTGATGCATGTCCTTCTCCCCCTTTGAAGTGGAGTGATCTTACTTGTCAGAGTATAATTGATTGTGCAAAATATGGGATACCTTCTGAATTCGTTTCAATGCCTATGACTGGTGCTAATGCTCCTGTAACACTTCTTGGAGCAATTGTTCAACATGCAGCTGAAACATTAGCTGGATTGGTAATCACTCAACTAGTCTCTCCTGGATCCCCAGTAATCTGGGGAGGTTCTCCAGCAGCTTTTGATATGAGAAAAGGTACTACACCTATGGGTTCTATTGGTACAATGATGATTGATATTGGTTATACAGAAATTGGTAAATACTTAAACCTCCCAACACACGCATATTTGGGTATGTCAGATGCCAAAATTCTTGATGCTCAATCTGGTTTTGAATCTGGTATGGGAGCGTTGCTTGCAGGTATTAAAGGAGTAAATATGGTTTCTGGTGCTGGAATGATCGATTTTGAAACAACCCAAAGTATTCAGAAAGTTGTGATAGATAATGAAATCTGTGGAATGGTTTACAAATTCTTAGAAGGGATTAATCAAAGAGATGACCCCATTGCCAAAGATCTATTAATAGATTTAGAAGAAAAGACTCATCTATTATCTCATGATCACACTCTAAAATGGTTTAGAGAAGAGCATTATATACCAAGTATAGTAGTAGATAGAGCTACAAATGAGGAATGGCTAAACACAGGGAGAAAAACAATTGGAGATAGAGCAAAAGAAAGAGCTAAGAAGTTAATAGAAAAATATCCAGGTGTAACACTTGAGAATGATTTTGTAAAGGATTTAACAGATATCATGAAATACAAGGATATTGATTTCCAGAAGAAATTAGATTTCTAAATATGTATAATAGTAATTCACATAAATGGATGTATTTTCTAATTGTTGGGAACGTATAATGGACCAAGAATATATAACAAACAAAATGCCCCCTTACTTTACAACTATTCAAAAGAAGTACAGTGGTCCAGTTTTTGATGCTCACACACATCTTGGTTCAGTTAAAGATGTTAGAACAATGGTAAAATATGAAAAAGAGTTCAATGTTAAGAAGATTTTTGGCATTGTAAGAGATTATGAAAGTAGAAAGAAACTAGAGAAAGCTTTCCCAGATTTGTTTGTTTATGCTATATTCTTATCAATTAGACCCGCTTTACAAGGAGATATTAAAAACGCTGTAGATTTTCTTGAAAATGCTTATAATCAAGGATTTAATATCGGAAAACTTTGGTTTTCTCCAAGATGGGTCAACTTCTTTGAATCAGATAATCTTAATATTAAATTCCGTTCTCAAGATGTTCATCTAAATGATCCACATCTAGAACCTCTTTTTTCAAAACTTGAAGATCTTGATTTCACTTTACTTCTTCACGTTGCTGATCCTGATCTTCTTTATGAAAAGAATTACCAACCTTCTAGTAAATATGGTTTAAAGAAGAATCATATAGACGCATTAAGAAAATTGCTAGAAATGTATCCTAAATTAAAGATTGTAGGAGCACATATGGCAAGTCAACCTGAAAATCTCAAGCAATTGGATCATTGGTTAGATAAATATCCTAATCTTTATGTGGATACTGCATCTGCAAAATGGATGGTTAGAGAGTTTGCTTCCAAAAAAGATGAAGTTGTCAATTTTTTCAAGAAACATAAAAATCGCATTTTATTTGGTACAGATTTCGTTGCAGGGAGAAAGGATAGAGAACCAATTCCAGGTTATTATATCAACAGATTGCTTAGTTTTCAAGCTCTTTTTGAAACAGATGTAGAAGCACTTCCATTACCCATACCAGACCCAGAAAACGATAATAATACCAAGATAAATGGACTAGATTTACCTTTAAATGTTTTATCAAAAATTTACTGGGAAAACAGTGAGAAACTCTTTTTCTCTAAATAAAATCACCTAATACATTTTTATATGTAGAACCAGAGATATAATATTAA
The DNA here is from genome assembly GCA_048883065.1 of Candidatus Thorarchaeota archaeon. GTDB lineage: Archaea > Asgardarchaeota > Heimdallarchaeia > Heimdallarchaeales > Heimdallarchaeaceae > UBA460. The sequence continues at coordinate 15,428 of JBHLQZ010000007.1, forward strand.
GTGATTTTATGCCAGTTGGAGAATTTCGAGAAGACAAGTATGAATTAACAGATTTAACAAAAGCAAATATTGAAGGTATAGGATTATACATAAATTTCATTGTCCAGAAATTAGATGAACTAATAGTTGCTTTTAATGATTTAGAGAGAAAAGTTATAGAAATGGAAAAAACAATGAAATAGCTCATGATTATTTTTAAAACTGAATTCTTTTCTCTTATTTTTCTTATACTAGTTTTGCAGCCTGCTCTACGTACTCTAACGATTGATGTCTAAAATACATGTCGTACAATTGCCAGTACTTACCTTTCTTTTCCATTAGTTCAGCATGGGTTCCTTCTTCTTGGATTTGAGCATCATCTATTACTATTATTCGATCAGCATTTTCAACTGTTGTCAATCGGTGGGCTATAATGATAGCTGTTCTATCCTTTAGGAGGACCTTTAATGCTTCTTGAATTAATGACTCTGTGTAAGCATCTATTGCAGCTGTTGCTTCATCTAGAATTAAGATTCTTGGATCAGATAACAAAGCACGAGCAAATGCAACTAATTGTTTTTGACCAGCAGATAGTTTTGTACCTTTTTCCCCAACTTCAGTACCAAGGCCATTTGGTAGACTTTGGATAAATTCCCAGGCGTAAACATTTTTAGCTGCTGTTTCAATTTCTTCTCTAGTAGCTTCTAGTTTTCCATATCTAATATTTTCTTCTATTGAACCACTAAAGAGAATATTATCTTGAAGAACTATCCCTATCTGATCTCGGTATTCTTGAATAACATATTTTCTTATATCTGTCTCATCTACAATAATGGAACCATCAACAACATCATAAAAACGATTAAGAAGAGAAACCAATGTACTCTTCCCCGCCCCTGTTCTGCCAACAATTGCAACTGTTTGACCAGCCGGAATAGAAAGATCGAATTCCTTGAATAATGGTTCAGATGGATTATAGTAGAAGGTCATTTTTGAAAAATCTATATTTCCTGAAAGATCTGGCACTGAGATTGGATTTGGATCTTCAACAACTGATGGTTTACTATCCATTAAACTAAATATCCTTTCAACAGCAGCTAAACCAGCTTCAAATTGATTAAAGAATCTTGTAATCTCTAACAATGGCATGAAGAATCTATTTAGCATTAGAATGAAGAAATACAATGTTGCAACGCTTAAATCCCCTATCTGAAATGTTATTCTTCCTCCATAAAAGAGAACTAGGAAAGTTCCTACACCAAATAATGTTTCTATGATTGGAAAGAAGATACTCATTCCCCATGCCCTTACATAAGCTGCCCTGTAGTTTCTCATATTAATTCCTTTGAATCTTTCAAAAGCTTCTTTCTCTTGATTGAAGCTTTTTGTTATTTCTATTCCAGAAATAGATTCAGCCACGTTTGCGTTTAAAATGGCTATGGTTTTTCTCCAATTCTTTGAAGTTCTTCTTGAGAATAAACGAATTCCTATACCTAAACCAAAAAGGAAGGGAACTATAGCTAGAGTTATTCCAGCTAGTCTAACATCAGTAATGAAAAGAATAATAATAACTACAAGCATAACGAGTATATTTATCATAAATGAAGTAGTTATTTGAACCATCTGAGATATAGTATCAGAATCACTCGTTACTCTACTAACTAACTTACCACTTTTATTCTCATCATAAAACTTCATATCATTGTGTAGTAATGTTTCAAAACTATCCTTTCTTATACGTCTTAGCATTTCTCCTGTAAGAATTGCACTGTTATAGAGAGCCCTATATTGAGCAAACCAGAACAAAGCATAAAGTACAACAACAGCTCCAGCTTCTATATAGAAAACTGTGTTAAAATCACCATTTTGTACTCCTGTAATTACAAATTTTATGAAAAATGGGATACCAATATTAGCGCATGTTTGAATTATCATCCAGATTAAAACTCTAAAGAATTTGTTCATATCATGTTTAGCTATATAACCAAATAGTCTTCTAAAGAGATATATATCACCATATTTTCGGTCATATCTCTCATCTGGTAAATCTTGTATGAAACCCATCTTATTACTCTCCTGGATATAATTCTGTTAATAATTGATCAGGCATCATTTTCTTTATTTCAGAAAATCGTGCAAAGACTCTCCAATAATCTACTGATTCTTTTAAGAGTTCTTCATGAGAACCTATAGCTTTCACTACTCCTTGTTTCATAACTACTATAATATCAGAGTGTCGAATTGTAGAAAGTCGATGCGTTATAATAAAGCTAGTTCTATCTTTCAAAACTCTATTAATAGCTGTATTTATTTTATCTTCAGTTTCTGAATCAACTGCTGAACTAGCATCATCAAAAACTAATATTTTAGGATCAGCAAGTAACATTCTTGCTATTGCAATCCTTTGTTTTTGACCACCACTAAGAGTTGTACCTCTCTCACCTACAATTGTTTCATACCCTTTATCGAATTTGTCGATAAATTCATCAGCTTGAGCCATTTTTGCTACTTCAATTATTTCTTCATCTGATGCGCCAGGTTTGCCATAGGAGATGTTCTCTTTGATTGTAGCAGAGAATAGAACTATATCTTGCTCAATGACACCTATATTTCGTCTAATGGTGTCTAGTGAGAGATTCCTTACATCAATTCCATCGATATGTACAGAACCTTCTGTAACATCATAAAGCCGTGTTAGAAGCTTCATCAAAGTTGTTTTACCGCATCCTGCAGGACCAACAATTGCTACTCTACTTCCCGCAGGTATTGAGAAATTTACATTGTTTAGAACATTTGTTTTACCATCATAAGAAAATGATGTCTGATTGAATTCAACATCACCTTTTACAGTTTCAAGAACAACTGGTTTTTCAGGTGCCGGGATTATTGTCTCCTTCACTAAGATTTTTACAATTCTATCAGCTCCAGCAAAACCCATCTGAATAAGAACAAGCATCCAAGACATTACCCAAACAGGGAAAAATAGATTCCCAGCTAGTAGTGAGTATGTTATTAAATCACCAATCCCAAATCCTGAGACTGCAACACCACCTACGATTAGTGACTGAGTATTCCATAAAATATATGTTACGGGATTACCTATTCCCCAATCAATAAGTAAACTTCCCCAGATTATAGAAGCTCCAACACCTAATCCAACAAACAAAGCAGGAAAATATTTCGATCTTAATTTACCTCTTGTAATAATCTGATTAGAGAGTTTATCGTTATTATCTCTAAATGAAACTCTTTCAAAAGGTTCTCTAGCAAAAGTTTTAATCACACTAATTCCAAGTAGCTTTTCTTGAAGATAAGCAGAGAGATTTGAATATGATGTCTGTATCTGCATTGATATTGGACCAACTGATTTATAGAATCTTCTTGCAAAGAAGAAAATAGGAACTGCAATAACTAGAGGTATAAGTAATAAAACAGGGAGATTATTCCAGTATGGTGAAATAGCAATCATTGTTCCTATAGCAAATAAGACACCAAATGTTGCAGCATAAGCTAAATGAATTACAGGATTTACAAAGAAGTTTACCATTCTTGTATCAAATGTAGCTCTAGCCATTACATCCCCCGCTTTAACTTCATCATGGAAAGTCATCGATTTTGAAAGCATTGAAGCATAATACTCATTTCTAATGTCCCTTTCTACTTTTTGAGAAGTTACCTCAATTATCAGTCCTGATGCAAAACTTGCTAATCCACTTATTATGGTCAAAATTAAGATAATGAATGCTAAATTAGTTATCTTCTCCCAAGTTCCTGAAGGAGCTAATATTTCGTTAATTAGATTCCCCAACACTAAAGGAGTTATAGCACCTATTGCTGCACCAATTGTTGCAAAAATAAAGAACAAAGCAATCATGCCTTTATGAGCTAAAACATGACTGAAGACCCACTTAAGATGACTCTTTTTGTTAAATTTATCCATAACTTTATCATAAAATTCTCCTGTTTGAGGAATTGAAGGAATAACTGAAGTCATCTTCTTTCTAACCTTTTTTTAATATCGATTAATAATTTTTGTTAGTAGTAGACTGATTTTACAAGTTCTGTTCAAATTTTATCTAATTAAATATTAACCTTCCTTTTACATAGACATATATTTCAATATTAAAACAAAAAGAAAAAGAAAAAAAATCATTCAAGAACTATCCAGATTTCTACAATGTTATTAATCATTTGTAGTGATGCAACACCAGGTCCGACCAACATCAAAGGAGCATCGCTACTTTTCAAGAACATCGAATTTTTCATAGCTGCTAAAATGTAACTATCATTTGTTGCTATATCTTCACTTCTTAGAGTGATTTCTCCTGCTGTTGAATTTTTCAGAATAACATCATAGCCTGCTGTAGCTAGAGATTCATTGAAAGTCGTTTCAGATCCTCCATCGAATAGGGATATTATTCTCCATAGTGCTAGTCCCTCAAAAGTATTTGTTCTATCTCCATCTAGAATTTGATAACTTAATCGAAGTTCTGAATCATTTACATGCATAAATGCTTCAAAAGTTGGTTTATCTATACTATCATTTGTGACACCATAGAGATAAACTATCCAAGAACTTTCAGAAGTAACTTTCATTTTAACAACTTCTTTTACCCAAAAAGAACTATCAGAATAGTAATCTTCTCCTTCTACTGTGATTGCAACGATTCTTAAAATCCCTGCACCTGATGTATCTATAATCCCATCAATTTCATACGCAAGTATAATTCGGAATTCTCCAATTCCTAGATAATCCCCAGTTTCATTGTCATAAGACGAAAATTCACCATTTAGCATTTCACTTGTAAAGGTTACTTTGTAATCATCTGCTGCTATAATTTCAAGCTCTTCTCCTGAAGCTAAACCACCCACTTCATCTAGAAGAACATTCAATTCTACACCTTTGTAGAGATTAGGTCCTACAAGTGTTCCAGTAGATTTTCTATAACCAGCATAACCAGTTATGTTTGGAAAACTCATTATGTCAGAGAGTGTATAATTTTTAGTTGAAGTACTTCCTTCAAGAGTAAGTATAATTTCATTATCAGCTCCATTTTCTTTCTCAAAGAAAATCCCAAAATAAACTCCTAAACCTATACTGGAAATTGCAATTAAAGAAATTAATCCATATATAAACAGTTTATTTTTTAAAATCATGCTTTGAAGTAAATCAGTATAATTATAAAGTTTCTTAAATGTAAATTTTAAAGAAAAAAATAAGAATACTATTAGTTTCTTTAATGCTAAAAGGATAAATACAAATAAACTAGATATCCGTCAAAGAGCGGTTTCACAAATGACCTCTAAGTACTTCAAAATTATTTCAATATCCGTATTGTTACTTGGGGTATTAGTACCTGTAATTTTCTTTAGTTTCTATAACCAAACTGAAAGAGAAAAGGAGATAAATTTGTGGTACACTTACGAAGGAGGAGACGTTATTGAAGAGGCAATTGAAGAATACGAATTACTTAACCCATCTGTTAAAATTAATTTTATAGAACAACCATCATCAGGTTGGTTAGATAAGTTTATCAGCGTCGCTCAAACAGGAAACGCGCCAGACATATTTTTAGCTAAAGGTTCTTGGTTTGGAGAATTAGCAGAATTAGGATATATACAATCCTTAACAAATTTCCTCTCCCCATCAGAAGAAACGAAATTTCTTCCAGCAGCAATAAACGGTTTAAGTTATATAAATGAGCTTTGGGGATTACCTCTATGGTTTGATTCTATTCTTTTATTTTACAATAAAAATTTATTCGACATTAATAATCAATCCTATCCTCAAGAAAATTGGACAGACATAGAATTTTTAGATGCAGCTCTTAATCTTACAGATAGATCTGTAAATCAAATTTATGGTCTTGTATGGGGAACTATTTCACCTTATATGTGGCCAGCGTTTCAATATGGCTTTGATCATGGTCCTTTGTACCAAGGAGGTTCTATAATAGTAAATGATTCCGCTTCAGTTTCTGCTACTGAATATATTTACAACCTCAAGTATATACAAAGATGTGTCAAATATGACGACAGTAGCAGTTCTGCAACACAAGCGTTCATCACAGATAAAGGTGCGATGTTAATTTATGGTGGTTGGTACATTCCTGAGTTAAACAAACTAGAAGTTAATTATGGAGTTCAAGTTCTACCTAAGATTTCTTCAACTAATCAGAGAATTACACCAATGGTAGAAGTAAAAGGTTGGGGAATGTCAAAGGATAACCAACATTCTGATATTAGTTATGATATCATAAAATTCTTATCATCTAAAACAGTGCAAGAAAATCTATTGATTGAAGAATATAAAGTTCCTACTCTGAAAGAAGTTTCTAATTCTCCTCTTGTACAAAATGAACCTTTAATTCTCACTCAAATCAAACAAATAGAATTCAGTCAATACTACCCACTTGATCCAATATACAACTTTTATTCAGACTTTATGAGAGCAGCTCTTATTTTCATTCTCTTAGATCATGAAGATATTCAAACAACTTTGGATGAAGCTCAGTACAACATTGAAGCTAATCGAGATGATTAAAATGAGTAATAGAAGGAGAAGTATAAGAAAAAAATTTATTTTATTTGTAGTATTTGGAGGTTTCTTAATCTTCTCTTTATTATTCAACAAAGGAGAACTTACAGTTGCTCAAGATGAAGATGTTGTTTTAGCTAATATAGGTGATAGATATGTAGTAGTCAATTGGACAGTCCCAGCTTCTTCAATCTATGATGGATTTAGAATCGATTATTTTGATCTTAATTTGAATAAAAATTTTACATGGTCTATAATACTATTAAATGAATCTGAAGAGAGTACTTATGAATACTTTTCCCAAGTAAATTACTCGATTAGTGAAGATCTGTATTTATCACAGAAGCTTCACACTAACAATTTTACTGTTTATTTAGTAGATATTTCTTCAGAAACTATCCAAGTAAAAATTACAGGATTTCAACCAGTTCAAACTTATTCAATTGCGATTTATTTGGTAAATACATCTTTAATTTTAGATGAAGGTGAGTATACAATATATGCTACTTCTGAAGAATTTTTCTGGGAATCAGAACAAATTGAAACTCTTCAAGGATTTGAAGATCAATTGGAATATTCAAAGTTAGCAACATCTCTTTCAATTTTAGTAATAGCAATATTGTTCATCGCACTTTTCATTTATTTTGCTAAGAAAGATGTTCCATTCAACAAAATTGCATATATCTTTATTTTCCCAGCACTTCTTGCTTTAGTACTGTTAGAAGTGTATCCAATACTCTATGGTATTTTTCTTTCATTCACTTCCTATAACTTACAAAGAGGAGAGAATCCTATATTTAATGGAATAAAAAATTATGCACACATCACAGAAAATCCACAGCTTCCTATTGCTTTTACAACCACATTAGTATGGAGTACTCTAATAATTATAGCAAAAATCGTTATAGGATTTATCCTTGCATACATTATTCAATTCAAAGTTAAAAGAAAGAAACTTTGGTATTTAGTTTTATATATTCCCTGGGCAATTCCTTCTTACATAAAGATTCTTTCCTGGAGAACTTTTGTACATGGAACAGGTGGAGCTTCTTTCTTCAATTTGCTTTTTGGAACGAATGTAAACATGCTAACACAGCCATATGTTACGTTGATAATTGCTTGTTTTGTGGAAGTATGGGATTCTATTCCTTTGATAACAACACTCTTCTTAGGAGGATTAAGTACAATACCAAATGAATTAAATGATATAGCAGATATTGATCAGATTCGTGAAGGAACTAGAATAAGAAGAGTAATTATTCCTTTGATCAAACCAATAATTCTACCAGCAATAATTCTAGAAATTATCAAAACATTTGGGAGTTTTAATGTTGCATTTTTGTTAACTAAAGGATATCCCCTTTTGTCATATGGTACGAGTGAAGTTGGAGTAATAGGAGCAACTGATCTTTTTAGTACATTCACTTTCTATATGTTTTATCAAAAGAGGGACATAGGTATAGCAGCTGCTTATTCAACCATAATGAGTATCCTGACTTTATTCTTTGTATTGATTTGGATGAAAATGTCAAGAGGGACTCAAAGTTCATTTAGACCTGAACAAAAGAAAAGACTACCAAAAAATCACATTACACTTATTCTTCTCTTCATTTTACAAGCGATTGGATACCTTGTCGCTGGAATAACTCATTTCAGATATTTTGGAATTCATTGGAATCCTTACCTTAGTTTCATTTTTTCAGCTGCATACTTCTTGATAGCAGTCCTATGTTGGAGATATCCAAATAATTTGCTTAAGGTTATTAAATTTTCAATCCTTCTTGATCTAATTTTATCACTTGTTCAATTTTTCTTTTATCAAATGTGGTATGCATTCAATTGGAATGTTTTTATTATAGTTGCAGAACTTTATATTCTTTCTAACATTCAAAAATCAGATATACCAGTCATAAAACAAAGTGTTCTTCAGGAGATAAAAGACACATATACTAAATTTTACACAAAAGTAAAAGAAATAACTTTTCGAATTGATAAAAACATCATCCAATTAACACCACTTCATGGAATCTTACTCATCCAAACCTTTGTTATATTCCTCTCAGCTTTTACGATACAAGTAAATATATGGCTTCCCTGGGTTGTTTTCAGTATTTTTGTTTGTATATTGACAGGTAATTTATTTTCCAAACCACTACTGAAAGTATCTATAGTTCTACAACCTTTACTATGGGTAACTTTGATTTTTTCAAAATATCCATCTGGGTGGATATTTATTCTAGGATTTATCTCATTGTTGTATATTCTAGGTTCTATAGAATTATATTCTAATGAGAAATCTTTCAAATCACCTAAAATTCAAAAAATTATAGATAAAATTTCAGTACCTAGAAACAATTCTGCATTCCTACTTTCTATACTTCTCGTTGCCCTCATACCTCTGTGGAATATTTTTTGGATAGCATTCTCTAAAGGGGATAGTACAGTTCCCACATCTTTCTTCCCAGTTAATCCAACTATAGAAAATTTTACACTTTTGTTTACTCAAGAACAAATCCATTTCAATTTTCTTAATTCCTTACTTATCTCATTAGGATCAGCTGCTATTTGTGTTTTATTAACAACTCTAGCAGCTTATGCATTTTCTAGATACTATTTTACAGGGAAGAAAGAAGTAATGGTAGGAGTTTTTACACTAAAGATGTTTACAGGAATTTTAACTCTTATTCCATTTTATCTGATAATGTATAATTTTGGATTAATTGATTCATATTTTGGAGTAATATTAGCTTATAGTACTCATACAATTCCTTTAGCTCTATGGTTAATTAAAGGATATATGGATTCTATTCCAAAAGAACTAGATGAATCAGCATCACTAATGGGTAATTCAAAATTGAGAGTATTGAGAAAGATTATTTTGCCATTGGCTGGTCCTGCAATAGCGATTACATTTCTGTTAAATTTCTTGAGATCGTGGAATGGTTTTTTGCTAGCGTTTGTTCTTTTACAAACTCCCAGTAAATACACTCTGCCAATCAAACTTTACACATTTATAGGATCTATTGAATCTAGTGCTCCTCAATGGGGATTATTCGCTGCTGCTTCTATAATAGTAATAATTCCATTACTCATTGTATTCGTCTTTCTTAGAAATTATATTCTAAGTGGATTTGATAGTTCAACAAGTTTCAGAGAGATTTAAATGAAAGTAACAATAAATAATCTAACTAAAAAATATGGAGAAAAAAGTGCTCTAAAAGGAGTGAATCTAAATGTTCCAGATGGTAGTTTCTTGGTCATTTTAGGTCCTTCAGGGAGTGGAAAGACCACATTATTGCGGATATTAGCTGGATTGCTATATCCTTCAGAAGGTGAGATATTCTTTAATGATGTCAACATTACAAAGAAACCAGCTAACAAAAGAAATGTAGCTATGGTATTCCAGAATTATCCTCTATTCCCACACATGACTGTTTTTGAAAATCTTAAATTCCCACTAGAGAGTCAGAGAGAAGGTAAAATCTTCAAAAGAAGGATAATTAGTGATGAAGAAATTCAAAAGAAAGTAGATGAAACTTTGAAACTACTTCATATTGAAGAACATAGTTTAAAGTATCCCTCTCAGCTTTCTGGTGGAGAGCAACAACGGACAGCTATTGGTCGAGAATTAATCAGGGATCCAGTGCTTTTCTTATTTGATGAACCACTTAGTAATATTGATGCAAGATTAAGGCATGAAATGAGATCTTGGATTAGGAGATTGCATAGTATAATAAAGAAAACGATGATTTATGTAACACATGATCAATCAGAAGCCAGTTCTCTAGGAGATTTGATTGTTTTATTAAATGAAGGAGAGATTGTACAAATTGGGACTCCTGAAGAATTATATTATAATCCAGTCAACAAGTTTGCTGCTCAATTCATTGGTAATTATCCAATGAACTTTCTTCCATTCAAAGTAAAAAAGAATAAAATAGTAATATTGGAAGATAAAGAAATTTCTGTTCCTAATGAAATATCAATTCATACAAATAAGTTAAAAATCAAAAATGGTGAATTTGGTTTCAGAGCTGAATCTATAAGAGAATATGATCCAAAGAAACCAAAGGAAAAAAATATGTTATGTTTGGAATGTACTGTGGAATACAGTGAAAGGATTTTGGATCAACAAATATTAACACTAAAGTTAGATGATAGGAGATTTTTCTTCTTAACGAAGACAAAGAAAATATTCAAAGCAAACGATCAAATTACAATTTTAATCCACTTCGAAAACGTACATATCTTCAATGAAAAAGGCAATAAAGTGTCTTTAAACACCTGAATACTTAATTTTTCTACCATTGAGATTATAACAACTTATTAATATATCTTAGATTATTATTAAGTGAGAATACTAATACTAGATACACAATGAATTTGTGTTATCTTAATTATGTATTCTTCAATCCAGATTTGTTTGGTTGAAATCTGTGGGGTAATTCATCAATCTAAAGTGGAAATGATGTCTAAGAATGAAATTAAGGGGGTATTAGATGACCTTCTCTATGGTGTTACTATTGTAAAAAATAATAAATTAATTTACGTTAACAAAACTTTGAAAAACATTTTTGGTGCTACAGAGGAAGAAATAAGAGAAGGAACAATTAGAGAATTTTTAGCTCCAGAAGAACGTGAAAGAATGGAAAAAATCATGCATGAAGTAACTACTTCTGCGAGTTCCCCCAAAATGTTAGAATATTGGATTAAAAGGAAAGATGGCACTAAAAGATTCTTAAGGGATAATTTCTTTGAACTTAGAGAAAACAACAAAATTATTGGGCAAATTACTTTTACTCAAGACATAACTGATGAGAAAAATGTAGAAACTAAAATTCTTGCAGCTGAAATGAAAAAATCAAGATTTTTAGATTATCTTAATGAGCACATAATTTTCCATGACATAAATATGAAAATGTTGTGGACAAATAAAGCTGCAAGTGATTCTGTAAACTTGACACCAGAACAATTAGTAGGAAGAAGATGTTATGAAATTTGGCACCAAAGTGACACTACTTGTGCTAATTGTCCTGTTATAAAAGCAAGAGAAACAGGAGAAGCACATGAAGCAGAGTTAACTACTCCAGATAAAAGAGTATGGTATGTTCGAGGATATCCAGTTTATAGTGAAAGTAATGAATTAATTGGAATGGCTGAGTTAACACAAGAGATTACAGAAAGAAAAGCAGCTGAAAAGAAATTAAAGGAAAGTGAAGAGAATTATCGTCAACTTTTCCATAGTGCAAACGACATGATAGCAGTAATAGAATTATTTGGTGAAGGTAGTGATGAAATTATAGGAAATTTCATTGAAATTAATGATATTGCTTTAGAAAAAAGTGGTTATTCTAGAGAAGAAGCATTATCTATGCATCCGAGAGAAGTTATAGAAGATTTAACTGATGAAATGATTATTGATTATTATGATGAAGTTATAGAAAATCAATTCATAATTTTTGAGAGAAACCTAATCACAAGAAGAGGAAAAAAAATTCCTATTGAAGTAAAAGCAACTTTTGTTACCATAAAAGGAAAATTATCTGTTTTAGTTACTGCAAGAGATTTATCAGAGAGAAAGGAAGCAGCAGAAAAGTTGAAAGAAAGTGAGGAGAAATATAAAAAATTATTAGAAATATCTCCTGATGCTATAGTTGCTTCAGATATTAATGGTGAAGTTATTTATGCAAATCAACAAGCAGCAATGATGTACGGTACTAAATATCTGAACGATTTAATTGGAAGAAACACATTTGAGTTTATAGATCCAGAGGATTTAGTAAGAGCTCAAAGAGGTTTTCAAAACATATTGAAAGATGGCTTTGTTAAAAACAAACAATTTAAAATTATAAGGGATGACGGTACTCTTCTATCAGTTGAAACAAATGCTTCTGTAACATCGGATGTTGAAGGAAAGCCAAATGGTTTTATTGCAATTACAAGAGATATTTCAGAACAAAAAAAAGCTGAATCTGCACTTACAGAAAGTGAAGAAAAATTCAGACAAATTTTCAATAATGCAAATGACGCTATCTTCCTCACTAATTTGTCAGAAGATTACACAAATGAATTTATTGAAATTAATGATGTAGCATGTAAAACATTAGGTTACACAAAAGAAGAATTTCTTAAATTAAAAACCATTCACATAATAGCACCAGAGTCAAGAGAGATTCAACCAGAATTAATGAATGCACTAAAAATAAATGGTTATATAACATATGAAACGATTTATTTAACTAAAGATGGAAAGACTTTTCCTGTTGAAGTAAATTCTCATATTTTTAATCTTAAAAATGAAAAAGTAGTTCTTTCTATTGCAAGAGACATAACAATAAGAAAACAAATGGAAAAGGATTATCTCGAGAGTGAAGAAAGATACAGAAAACTCATAGAAACTTCACCCGATTCTATTATTCTTACAGATCTTA
>JBHLQZ010000008.1:0-27754 GCA_048883065.1 Candidatus Thorarchaeota archaeon
GATTTAGTAGAGAAACTTGCTCTATGTCTTCAATAAATGAATCAGGATCCTGTCCTGGAAGACCTATCATCAAGTCTACATTAACCCATATCCTAAAATTATGAGCTTTTTCAATTATTTTCTTAATTTCCTCTTTTTTGGCAATCTTTCTACCACTTTTTGATAATATAATCTCTGATAAGCTTTCTACACCTATACTTATTTTAGTAAAACCAATATCATTTAATCCTTCAATATATTTTTCATCTAAAATTGTAGGAAGTAACTCTATTCCCAATGTTGAAACAGTAATATTTTCATGAATTTTATTTATAATTTGTTTAAGCTCTTTAGTAGTTAAAGTGTTTGGTGTACCCCCACCAATATATAACCAACTAGCTTCACCTTTTAATCCACTATTTTCTATTTCTTTTATTATTGCAGAAACATATTGATCTTTCTGTTTCTCATTGTATATTTCTTTATAAAATGGGCAAAAAGCGCATTTTGAAAAACAAAAAGGAACATGCAAATACACACCAAAAGAATCCTTAGTCACAACCTCTGGAGTTTTATCATATGTGTATATTGTCTTTTGAAAAGATTTTATCATCATTTTTTTGCTTTTTTCTGTTAGCATTACATTATCTCAAAATGAATTTGTGAAATTTTTCTATATAAAATAATTAAGTGTTACGATATGAAGAAGATACTACTTAATATGAAAAAATCATCTGAATCAGTTTGCAATTTGGTAAAATGAAAGAATGAGATTCATAACGGATTAAAGTAGCAAAGCTACTTCTTGAAACATCAATCTATTTTTTGTGTTACTTTTCTAGGAATGATTTGTCCAGTCCCTGCTTTTGCAGTAATCTTTCCGTCTTCAAAAACAACTTGTCCGCGTCTAATAGTTATTTTAGGCCACCCTTTGTTTGATTGTCCATTATAAATAGAAAATCCTGCTTGAGAGAACATATCTTCATCTCTAATAACTCGTTCTTCTTCTAAATCCCAAAGAACAAGATCTGCATCTGAGCCAATTCTAATGGTCCCCTTTCTTGGGTAAAGACCAAACAATTTTGCAACATTTGTTGATGTCAGTTCAATAAATCTTTCAATTGTAATTTTTCCTGAAACAACTCCTTTCGAGTATAACATTGGTAACATTACTTGAAGTTCATTTATTCCTGGAACCAATTTGCTAATATTAAGTTCAGGATTTAATTTTTGCTCCCGAGTATGAGGGGCATGGTCTGTTGCAATTGTACTTATTGTACCATTTTTTACTCCGCTCCAGAGTGCTTCTACATCTGATTTTTCTCTTAATGGTGGTTGAACAACATAAAGTGCTCCATCAGGTTCTAGATATTTCTCTCGAGTTAGATAAAGGAAAATTGGTCGACTCTCAACATACACTGGGATATTTTCTGCTTGAGCTTCTTGACAAATATTTAGAGCTTGTTCTGAAGAAAGATGAACAATATAAATAGGTGCTCCAGTTGAATTGGATATGTCAACTGCCTTTTGTGTTGCTAATGTTTCTGAATTCACAGGTCTACTATCAGCATAATACATCAGTGACTCCTTTCCTTCCTTAACCATTTTTTCACGAGTTTTTCGAAGAATTTCATTATCCTCACAATGTATCATAGAAAGCATTCCATTATCTTTTGCAGCTTGAATTGCTTTTATGTACAGTTCCTCTTTATCATCATAATCATCGGTAACCATGAATATCTTAATAGTATTACATCCCTTCTCCATCAATTTAGGTATTTCATGGATAGTTTCCTCTGTTGGGGTAAATATAACAGGATGAATAATAAAATCAGCAATTGCCTGCTCATTGATTGACTTCGACTCTCTTTCAATAGTTCCTATTGGGGTCTCGTTTTTATCTGGTACTGAAATGCAACCAAGAGTTGTTATTCCTCCAGCAAGCGCTGCTTTTGATCCACTTTCAAAATTATCAGACCATCGGAATTCCTCAGTGACGTATTCGGGCAATGAAAGATGTACATGAGGATCTATCCCTCCTGGCATAATTACCAAATCTTCAGCATTAATATCCAATGCAGATTCAGAAATAGATTCGAGTTCTTCTCCGATTTCTTTGATTTTTTCGTCTATTATTCGAATATCAGCATTAATCCTTCCAGTTTCAGTAATTATCAAACCATTACGAATTACGATTTCACTCATATATAATCTACCAATTTCTTATTATGATCCATTATGATTTTAAGATTGTTGTACCCCTAACATCTTTCTATTTTCTGGTGTATCCTCATATATTCGCCATTCAGCAACAAGATTATCTCTGATTTTTGCAGTCCATATTGCAGGACCATCTAAAGGTTCATGAGAACATGTGGAATATCCCAGTAAAATAACAAAATTTTCTTGATTCTCTACTCTTGTAAAGATGTTTCGATAGTCTGGGAACTCTTCAAAGAATTCTTCCCAACATTGCAACATGTAATCTCTTCCCTCGTGTACTTTGCCAGGAATGTCAATGAATATATGATCCTCTGTCATTAGATTTTTGCAACCTTCTACACTTCGAGCATTAATCTGTTCATTATAAAGAAGAGCGGTAATTTTTGGATCTCTCTTTGTCATAATAAAAACGATACTTATTCAAACTAAAATGTTTTTTCGTTTGAAATGATTTTTTGACAAATTTATTTTTCCTATTCTTTTTATATGTGTGTAAACTTTAGCTCATAGAATGGAACTAGTAATTGAGTGTAATAATATAACAAAAAAATTTGAGAATTTTACAGCTGTAAGAAAGGTTTCTTTTTCAGTTGAAAAAGGAGAATTGTTTACTCTTCTTGGTCCTAACGGAGCAGGGAAAACAACTATTGTTAAAATCCTTACTGGACAATTAAGAGCAACTTCAGGTAGTGCTAAAGTTCTTGGTGTTAATATTATCGATATTCTAAAAAGTGATAAGAAATATCTGTTAAGCTACGTCCCACAGGAGCAATTAGTTTGGGATGATTTGACTGTTTTTGAAAATATTACGTTGATGGGAAAACTTTACGGTGTTAAAAAACCAGAGTTAGAAAAGAAAGTAACAAGATTAATCTCTGATTTTGGTTTATCTGGGCATGAGAAAAAACGTGCAGAAAAACTTTCTGGGGGAATGAAAAGAAAGCTTAGCATTGCTATGGCTTTAATGAATGATCCTATGCTTTTATTTCTCGACGAACCTACTACAGGACTTGATGTTCATGCAAGAACTCTATTAATGGAGGACTTGAAAAGGCTAAAAGCTGCTGGTACAACAATTGTACTTACTACTCACCTTATGGAAGAAGCTGAAGCATTATCATCTCGTGTTTTAATACTAAGTCAAGGAAAAATAGTTTCAATTGGTTCTATTGAGGATTTAATCAATGAACATGTGGGGGAGAAAGTATTACAAGTTGGTTTAACTAAAGATTCTGATGAATTTGAGGATTATTTGAAAACAAAACATAAAACGGATAAGGAACTGGATTATGTAAGAATCAAAGATACATTTTTTGTTAAAAGTAGCATTCTTACAGAGCTCATGGACGACATTATGAAAAATGAAACATTAATGGAAGATATAATGGAGATTAACATAAAACGTGGAGGTTTGAAAGAGACTTTTCTATTCATGACAAGAGTACTTTACGAAGATGTGGTTCTGAGTAGTGAAGAAACTCCTGAAGTTGTTATGGAGGGTGGTGGAGAATGATAGTTATAGATTTAGCTATTACCCGAATAAAACAAGTTCTTCGATCTAAAGAATTCTACTTTTACGTAATTGCTCTTCCTCTTTTCTTTCTAATATTGTTGGGTTTTCTCAGCAAAGGTTGGGCTCCTACAACTCAAACTGTTGGCATAGGGTATTATTCTTCAGATGTACCTATTATTGATTCTATTACAGGTGAATCTCTAAATATGGAAGAAGAATTCTTCAAAGTTCTAGTAGCACATGAAAACGATAAAGGTCTCAAAACATTTTCAATTTCAAATCATACAGATTTAGAGGTAATGGATAAAGATATACAAGATTTAATAATTCAAGGAGGTATAGAAATCCCAAATGATTTTTCTCTTCAAGCTAGTAATGTTACAAGATTTTATTCAGTTTTGATGATTACACAACTCCTTGTTGAATCATTTGATCTTTATCCTGCAGAATTCTCAGGTATAAATGCATCATTAGCAGAAATAGCACCTTATATTGAAAGCTCTGCTGAATTGGTTGTCAAATTCCATGGTGATGTTACTTTACAGACAGCAATGCAAGCTTATACGAGTACTTGGCAAATACTGAGTGAATTCATTGTTGATTATACAACTATCCACGCTAATTCAATTTGGCTAGAATTAAAGTCAACTCATGGATTGTCCTTTGATTTAAACATAACTGACCAATCAGCTTCTGAGAGTTCAATAACTACAGAAGTTAAGCTTATCAGTGCAGGAACAGGGGATGTTGTAGAGGATTTTCAAGCTGAATTCTTCTCTAGATTGCTTCCAGGACAAATTATTCAAATGATTACTTTATCCTCAATCAGTGCTATTTGGGTGTTAGATCATGAAATTAGGACTGGATTATTAAAAAGAATAAAGCTTACCAAACTTAGTTCAATTCAATATTTTGGGGGTGTTTTATTAGCTTGGGCTGTAATTGCTCTTTTACAAGGTATTTTTATTCTTGTACTGTCAGCAATATTGGGTTTCTTCAGTTTCGCGATTAATCCACTTGCTTGGTTGATGATGTTAGTGACAATGGTAATTCTTGGATTAATAGCAGCAACGCTTGCTTTACTTATAGGATCTTTTATGGAAGGAAGAGTAGCAACTCCAATTTTAGTGCTTTTTGGGAGTACTATCCAAATGTTTGTTGCAGAATATTATATAGAAGTTCAAACAGCTTTTACATTCGCAGGAAAGAATTTCAGTGTATTAGACTTTATTTTCCTAAGACCTGCTTTTCTTATAATGAAAAATAGTATGGGACTAGAATCAGCTGCAGATGTAACATACATGCTCTTTGATTTACTTGTGCTATTTCTATGGTTTATCCTAATTTTTGCAATAGGAGCTACATTGTTTAACAAGTTTAAACTCAGATATGCAGAAAAAGAATAGGAAATACATATTCCTATTTTTTTAAAATCATCATCATTTTTTAGTCAATAATGTCTTTTATTACTTTCTTATTCTCTACGATTCCCCAACCACAAAATTCCATCCTTTTCCATCTATTGAATTGTTTAGCTTTTGTAATACCAAGTAAATGATTAAAATACAAAGATAATATAATCCCATGACTCACAACAAGAATATTCATATTAGAATACTCTCTATCAATATAATCAATAGCTCTTGTAATTCTCCTTAATGCACTTCTTGCTTCTTCCCATTCCTTAATCTCTGAATAACCTTCTTCAAATAATTTCTTGACTTGTTTCTCATATTGTTTCTTACTAGATACATAATTTCCCCCTCTTTTTAGTTCATTAAAATCAGAGTTTGTGATTATTTTTTTTCCTAATCTCTCCGCTAAAAAAAATGCTGTTTGAATGGCTTTTCTTTCCTCTGAAGTTATTATTTTATCTATATCATCAAAAATACCTGATTCTATTATTTCTTTAGTTGTTTTTTTTCCTTTTTCTGAAATAATCCATTCATCAACTAGAATATCTCTGTTAATAATTGTTTCAGCATGCCTTAGGAAAAAGATAGAATTACTCATTACTTAAGAATAAGATAGATAAGAAAAATAAAACTTATGGAATAAGTCGATCAAAGAATTATGTCTCTTAGAACTTCATTTTCTTTAACTCTACCCCAAGCACAGCTTTTCAAAGCTTTCCATCTTGGAAAAAGACTACCTTGATTTTCTTTTAACAAATGATTGAAGTAAAGAGTCAATACTATCCCATGGCTTACTATGAGAATTATATTATGTCTGTATTCTTGTTCAATTCTATCCATAGTTATTTGAAATCTTCTAAAAGCTTGAATTGCTGGTTCCCAACCTGCAACACTTTCGGAATAGTTATCAAATACATTCTTTACTAGTTCTTCATATTCTTCAGGATCTTCAATTAGATTTGTACCTTTATCTATCTCATTCAATCCAGGATTTGTAATTATTTCTTTGTCAAGCCTTTCTGCTAAGAAGTAAGCTGTTTGGATGCATTTCTTTTGTGCTGACGTTATTATTCTTTCCACATTATCAAAAATTCCTGTTGCAGCTACTTCCTCTATAAATTTAATACCTTCTTCAGATAATACCCATGTTTCGGAAGGCTCTTCTGTATCTTTTCTTACTTTAGCATGACGCAGGAAAATATATGTATTAGGCATATTATCAATATTCTCTTGAGAAATTAAAATCTTTTCGGAGAAATAATTAATAAAAAAGAAAATTTAGAGAGTGGTTTCATATAATTTTATTAGCCTATCTCTCACAATTTCACTTCTGTATTCTGGAAGTAACATAGGTCCATATCGTTTTTCTTTGAGCTTCAATGTATCCAGTGTTTCAGTTGTTTTTCTTACATGGTCTAGAGTTAGTTTTCCTACTTTGGCTTTCTTTATCTCTTTTGATGCTTGAATACCTGCTCTTCTTCCAAAAACATTGATTTCAAGAAGAGAATTCCCCATCAATCTGTTTTTTCCATGTACACCGCCTGAAACTTCTCCAGCAACTAACAAACCAGGAATGGAACTATGACACCATTCGTCATGCAAAATTCCACCATTCTGATAGTGAAGAGTTGGATACACAAGTATAGGGTCTACAGTCATATCAATTCCAAATCTTCGGAACATACGATCCATAGCTGAAAGATTTTTGATTATAGTACCTTTCCCTCTTAGTTCTTCAATTAAAGGTGAATCTAACCATACACCTCTCATACTTGTTGGTGTTTCTACATAGTTATCTGTACTACTACAACATCGAATAATTGCAGAAGCTTCAACATCTCTTGGTTCAAGAGGGTAGCATACTTGCTCACCATTCTTCCCAATAACTTGAGCTCCTAAACCTCTTACTTTCTCTGTTATTAGAAGACCAACGATTTGTTCTGGATAAGCGGCACCAGTTGGATGAAATTGTGTGGATTCTAAATTGCGGAGCTTTACTCCTGTTCTATAAGCCATTAACACTCCATCCATTGTTGCACCATAATGGTTAGTTGTTGGAAAACCTGCAACATGCAGTCTTCCAAATCCACCAGAAGCCATTATTGTTGTTTTAGCTCTAACAACGAAATATTGTTGTGTTTCTAGATGATATAAAATAGCTCCAGCTACTCTACCAGTTTCATCTGTTAACAACTCAATTGCTGGACTAAATTCTAAAATAGGAATTTCAAGATTTCTAAATTCATCTCTTACAACTCGAAAGATTTCAAGACCTGTATAATCTTTCGCGCTATGCATTCTGAATCGAGATGTTCCTCCTCCTGAAAGTACCATAAAGTTACCTTCTTCAGTTAAATCATACATAACTCCTAAATCCTTGTGCCACTTTATAATTTCGGGAGCATCACCTACAAGAGCTTTTGCTAATTCTGGAATATTATCAAAATGACCTCCTCCAACAGCATCTAGATAGTGAATTAATGGAGAATCTTCGGATCTATCAGCTGCTTGAATTCCCCCTTGAGCCATAACTGTATTTGCATCTCCATGTCTTAATTTTGAACTAACCAGAATGTCTTCAATAGGAACACCAGAATGATGAGCCCAGAGAGCAGCTACAGTTCCTGCACCACCTGCACCAATGATTAAAACCCCAACATCATAATCAATTTGAGAGAGATCAATATCGTCAGGATTGATAAGAGGATATGATTCAAGAACATCTGCAACCTCTACGGGAACTATATCTCCTTTATTAGGGCCATATGCAAGTGCTCTTTTTACATCTTCTTTGTAATCAGGATGATAATTTTTCAGAACATCATCTCGTTCTTCCATTGACATATGAGCGCATACTTCGTCTAATCTTTTACTTCGTGATTTGTTTACTTTATCTATAGATTTTCTCATTTCTTCAGTATATCCACCTATTAGTTTCATTTTTACACCTCTATTTCTCTATATCTCTCTTCTTGTATTTCTCTTCTAAAGCTTCTTTAGAAAGAGTCATGAGTTCTTTAAATCCATCTTCATATTTTCCTTCTTTTATTTCCTCAATTCTTTCTTCAAGATAAGCTGGAGTTTTCATCAGATACTTACCATACAACCTTCTTACTAGTTGTGCTACGTGGTATTGAGGAATTTCTGCTGGGCATCTAATTACGCAAAGACCACAAGAAACACAGTCAAAACTTTCATCCGCAGATTTTTCAATTTGACCTTGAAGAGCAAATTGAACATAATCCATCACCTGAATGTCTTGAGGACAAACTTTACTACAGGCATTGCAGCTTAAACACCTTGCCACTTCTGGGTAATATCTGAGTACAGAACTCGCAGAAGGAGTTAAAGCATTTACATCATAAGTAGGTTTATCAGCAGGAACAAAAGGAAGTTGGGTTAATACCATCCCTTCTTCCACCATAGTTTGGCAAGCTAAAGCCGTATAAATACGAAAGTCCCCTTCTTTTCTATAAACTGTTGAACAAGCTCCACAGAAACCTGCTCTACATCCTGAACCTCTAGTAAATTTATACCCTACATATTCCATTGCTTTCATTATTGTTAATGTAGCAGGAACATCGTAAGCATGTCCCATTATGTAGATTTTTACTGTATGATTTTCTTCTTCTTCTTCTTCCGCATTTTTTGCGTTTATTTTTGCATTGGACATTTTTTTACCTCTACTTGAATTTCAATTCTTTTAGTAAAACACGAGGATCAATTTTATGATCTTCAAAATGATTTATTTCTATGGGCTCCCCCATAGCAAGTGCCATTAATTGACTAAAGTAAAAAATAGGTATAACATTTTTTCTACCTGTTTTTTCCATTAACATTTTCTGTTGTTGATCTAAATTATAAGCACATAAAGGACATGCTACTACCAAAGCATTAGCTCCTCGAACCATTGCTGATTCTACAATTTTTTGAACTTGCTTTGTAACAATATCCTCTTCGCTAACTATATGATAAGATCCACAACAATACTTGAATAAAGGAGAAAAAATAACTTCAGCACCTAAGCTTTCTATTAGATTTTCTAATACTGATGGCATCTCTTCATCATCTATTTTTGCAACTTCAGGGTGCAATAACATACACCCATAATACGGAGTGATTTTAAAACCTTTTAATGGTTTGACTACCTTACTTGCAACTTTAGCAAAACCAATATTATCTCTTAGAATCTCAAGAAAATGTTTCACTTCCATGTCACTAGAATATGTTTCTTCATCATCTTCTAGTTGAAAATTAATGACTTCTAATTTGTCTGGATCTTCTAAGACTTCACTATTTACAATTTTCAATGTACTATTACACATTGAACATAATGTAACAATATGATGTGATGAATCTTCTAATTCTTCAACATGTTTTCTTGATCTTGCTAGTACTCTCACAGGTGCTATTCTTTTCATTAAATTATCAGTAGTCATAGTATGAACAGTTCCACAACAATTCCAATTAGGAATTTCAACAAGTTCTGCTTCTAGTTTCTTACTTACTGCAATCGCTGATTTTTCAAATCCTTTAGCATTTGTTTTTAGATTGCATCCTGGAAAGTATGAATACTTAACCATTTCATTTTTCACCCTGTCATCTTCCTGAAACTTCCAACTAATGCAATATTTGGAAGTTTTTCTAATACATCCTTAGGGATATCTGCTATCTTTACTTTTTCTGGCTCCTCTCTCAATATATACTCACGTACAGCCTCCATTAAAGCTGCAACATCAATCTCTCTTGGGCACCTTATTGTGCATGTTAAACAACTAGCACAAATCCAATGAGTATTTGCTTTAAGCACCTTTTCCTTTTGGCCCATCTGAATATAATGTATTAACTGATTTACTGTTACATCCATCTTGCTACTGAAAGCACAACCTGCTGAACATTTACCACACTGATAGCAACTATATATGTTCTGACCGGAGATGCTCTCAATCTTCTCGATAAATTTCTTTTCTTCTTTTCCGAATTTGATATATTCATAAGACATTAGGTTTTATCTCCTCCTTAATTTCTTGGAGTATATATTTGTAAACTTCATCTACAATTTCATCAAATTTTGTTTGAAGCTCTGGAGAAAGCTCATCACTAAACTCCATCACATTTATTATTTCAATTCCAAGGATCACAATATCCTTCGGTATATCATTATACATTTGGTTACAAAAATCTAAAGCAGTAAAGAAATCCATATTATGATAATCAGAAATATGCAATGCATTTGCAAAATCTTCTGGTTGAAGATACACAACTGTTCCTTTAGGATAATTACCAGTTTGGATGGAATCCACCAGAATTACTTTATCATAACCTCTAAAGATTTCTACTAAACCAATCCCTGCTAAAGAAACATCTTCAATTATTTCAACATTCTCAGGTAAGGAGTATGAATCCCTAATGTACTCTACTACATTGATACCAATTGCGTCATCACCAACTATCGGATTTCCTAAACCAATTAGTCCAATTTTCATTTTTCTTTCCTTACCTTTTTATCCTTCACTAAGAGCTTGAATAATATTCAAGATTTGGTTATCAGTATAACCAAGATGGTTAATAGCGCCATTCAAACATGCAGCAGCACAGGATCCACAACCTTTGCAGAGAGCTCCATTCACACTAGCTATTTCATATGTGTGTCCATATCTGTCTACTGCCTTCAATTCGATAGCCCCATATGGACATATTTCAACACACAATCCACACCCCCTACAAAGCGCTTCATTAACTTGAGCTATTGTTGCCTCAACTTCAAGTTCTGTTTGAGCTAAAATATTACAGGCTTTAACTGCAGCTCTACCAGCTTGTGATACTGTGTCTGGAATGTCTCTAGGACCAGAAGCTGTTCCTGCAACGAAAACTCCTGTTACAGCGGTCTCAACGGGTTTTAATTTAGGGTGTGCTTCTTTAATAAATCCTAAACTATCGGTTGAAAGTTTGAGTATTTTAGAAATTTCTTTTGTTCCCTCACTAGGTATTATACCGGTTGCTAATACAACTAGATCAGCATGTAACTCAACAGTTTCTGCTGTTAAAGTATTAACTCCCCTAACAAGTACTTTGTCTTCATCTTGAAGAAGTTCGGAGACTTTTCCTCTTATATATATCACATTTTCTTCTTCTGCTGCTCTTTGATAGAATTCTTCGTAATCTTTTCCACCTGTTCTAATATCTATATAAAAACTAACAGCGACACCATCTGGTACCATCTGTTTGAACATTAAAGCATGTTTTGTTGCATACATACAGCATATCTTTGAACAGTGAGGAAGATGTTTTGCAGGATCACGAGAACCAGCACAATGAATGAATACAATAGTTTTTGGTTCTTTTCCATCTGAAGGTCGTCTAATAATACCTTCTGTTGGTCCACCTGCTGAGAGAAGTCTTTCAAATTCTAATCCTGATATAACATCATGAATTGATCCATAACCATACTCACCAAGATTTTCTATTGGATATGTGTCGAAACCAGTAGCAACTACTATTGCTCCAAATTCTTCTTCAATTACTTCAGGTTGCATGTCAAAATCAATAGCTTCCGGTTCACAAACATCTTTACATTTTGAACAAACTAGTGGTTCGATACCTAAACAAGTTTCTGGATCTATAATATATGATGCTGGAATAGCTTGAGGATAAGCTATGTAAATTGCTCTTCTTGGAGCAAGTTTCTCGTTATATTCATGATGTACAATTACTGGACAAACAAGTACACAATCATCACATAAAGTGCATTTGTCTTCGATGACATAACGAGGATTTTTCTTTATTTTCACTTTAAAATTACCTACAAAACCCTCAACTTCTTCTATTTCACTATTTGTATGTAGTGTAATATTAGGATGACGGCTCACATCTACCATCTTTGGACTTAAAATACATTGAGAACAATCTAGTGTTGGAAATGTTTTATCTAGTTGGGCCATTTTTCCTCCAATAGTTGAATCTTTTTCCACTAATACTACTTCATATCCTGTATTTGCAATATCCAATGCAGCTTGAATTCCCGCTATACCACCACCAATAACTAATGCTTTATGTGTTACTCCTACTTTTTTCCTATCCAGAGGTTTTAAAACTGCTGATTTCAGAACAGCTCCTTTTACAAGAGCAGTAGCTTTTTCTGTTCCCTTCTCCACATCTTTATGTACCCAAGAACATTGTTCTCTGATGTTAACCATTTCTAAACAATATGGATTCAAACCTTTTTCTTCGAGTACTGTTCTAAAAGTAGGTTCATGCATTCGAGGTGAACATGCAGCAACAACAATTCTATCTAAATGAAATTCCTCTATGTCTTCTTTGATGAGTTCTTGTCCAGGGTCGGAACATTTGTATTTGTAAATCCGACTAACTTCAACATTAGGTAATGTTTTTACACTCTCTGCTACTTTTTCCAAATCAACAGTACCAGCAATGTTGCTTCCACATTCACAAAGATAGACTCCAACTTTCATTTTATTCAACCTTATTATACGACACTCTAGCTTTTAAGTTGTTTGCATATTTCTTGATTCTTTACTTTTTTTAACTCCTAGAATTTTCTTTTTAGTGTTTTAATCAGTTTTTTATTATGATCATAAATTTCTACTTTCAAAGGCATTTGTCCTGGTAAAGAGTGAGTAGCACATGCTAAGCAAGGATCATAGGCCCTAAATGCCATCTCAATTTTGTTTAGACCATCATCATTGTATTGACCACGTTTTATCATTTCTTGAGCAGCTTGCTTTACACTTAAACAAATTGCAGCATTATTATTTGTCGTTGCTACAATGATGTTTGCATCTGTTACTTTACCCTCTTTATCTGTTTTATAATGATGATAAAGAGTTCCTCTTGGAGCTTCAATAACTCCAACACCTTCCCCTGTTATCATATTCTTAGTAGCAGGAATTCTGTATTTTTCAGAATAAACATCTGGATCTTCTGCAATTTCTTTCATTCTTTCTCCACAATAAAGTATTTCAACTAATCTAGCCCAATTAAATCCTAATGTGTGATGAGATGGTTTTCCACCTAAAGTACTATACATTGTTTCCATAGCTTCTTGAGCTAAAGGTGTTTTTATTTTATCCACAACATTTAATCTTGCCAAAGAATTAACTCTGTATAATCCACTTTGTGGATTTGCTTCGAATCCCTTCCATCCAATTTTCTTCAGATATGGGAATTTAAGATATGACCAAGGTTCAACATGTTCTGCAATGTAATCTAGATAATCTTTTGCATGATATTTTGCAACTTCTTTTCCCTTATTATCAATTACTCTCACAGTATCATGTTGATAGAAATCAAGTTCATTTTCATTTCCAACCACTGACATATAGTAGGATTCCATTTTATAAGCATCTAAATCAATTAAAGACATCAAATCTTTATTCTTAACAACTAAATCATCAAATACCTTCAGCCCTAACTTACCAAAATCTATAATCTCTTTTGCCATTCCCAAGATTTCTTCAGATTGTTCTTTGGTTATTCCTTTACTAATTCCTCCTGGAATCACAGTTACAGGATGAGTAGCTTTTGCACCTATCATAGCTTGAATCTTTTGTGCATAACCTCTAGCTTTTATTGCTTCTTTAGCTACATCAGGAAAAGCTTGGTATATCCCTAATATATTGTGAGTACCAGGTTTAGTTTTTTCTCCTAACACAAAATCAGGTAATGCAAAAGCGTAGAAGTGCAAAATATGACTGTGAATGTTATGTCCAAGAGCTAAAATTTCTCTTAATAATTTAGCTGTTTTTGGTGGTTCAACACCATATATTTGATCTGCAGCTTTTGCAGGAGCTAAATGATGCGGGATTGGACAAACACCACATATTCTAGGTGTTATTCTTAAAACTTCTTCAATTGGTCTTCCTTGAACAAATCTTTCAAACCCCCGAAGTTCTACTACTTGATAGTATGCATCTTTAACATTTCCTTCTTTGTTTAAAACTACAGTAATCTTTGCTAGACCTTCTAGTCTAGTAACTGGATCTATTGTTACAACTTTTCCACTCATTTGATCTCCTCCTCTGAATGAAGCTTATAAATTAGTGATTTCCCATATGTAAAACGATAAAATGTCCCTAAAGGATCAGGTATTTTATCTACAACTTTTTGAAGTTCCTCTTCTGACATATCCTCTTCTATATCAACATCTAATAGCGAAGTTAATGCTGATATCATTTTCAAGCCATGATCTTTTACTTTATCTGTTGGACCTAAACACCCTCTACAACCAACATTCATTTTAGTACATAAAGCACCACAACCTGCTCTAGTTGATGGACCCATACAGATAATGCCTTGAGGAATTAAACACAGATCGGGATCGATTTCTTGAACTTCTTGAGGTGAAATAAAATCCTTAAAAGAAATTTTATCTGGTTTTGTTCTTCCACATTCTTCACACAATGTCTTGGTATCAGCAATAACTGTTCCTTTTGGTGGTAATTGGCCTGTAGACGCAAATACTTTTAGAACATCAACAACTTGTTCAATTAAAGGAACCATGGGGGGACAACCAGGGACAAAATAATCAACATCAATAATAGCTTCTAAAGCATCAGCTCCCTTTCTCATTCCAGGTAATGTTAATTCTGTTCCATTAATTTCTATAGAGGTTTGGGGAACAGTTCCTTCTGGATTATCCATTGAAGGTACTTCTTTATATACAATATCAAAAATGCTCTTCTCATATGGCATATTAGCTAAACTTGGTATTCCTCCAAAATTGGCGCAAGCTCCAAAAGCTACCACAACTTTCGATTTCTTTCGTAAAATTTCCGCCATTTCAGCATCTTCTGTAGTTCTTATTGAACCATGATAAATACCTACATCCACTTCCCCATCCTTGAGTTTCTTTAAATCATCAATTTTGAAATCCATAGCTGTTGGCCAGAATTTGAAATCAACTAAATCAAAAACTTCTAGTATTTTCTCATTTAAATCTAGAATTGCAACATCACAACCTGCACATGTTGCTCCTAAAGCGATTGCAACATTTAATTTCTTCATTATTTGTCTCCTCCTTTACCATTGATTTTATATGGAGGTAGCTTCTTCAAATCCCCTACCATTTCAGTAACAATTTTTGCAAATTTAGCTGCTTCTGTTGCAGAAATCCAAGTTAAACGAAATCTTTTGGGACTTATACCAACTTGCTGTAACAATTTAGATAATAATGTCATTCTTCGAAATGTTTTGTAATTACCTGACTTATAATGACAATCCCCGAAATGACAGCCAGTTATGAGAACACCATCCGCTCCTTCTAAAAATGCTTCCACTACATGTTGTGGGTCGATTCTACTTGAACAATTAACCATTATAGGGAGTACATTAGGAGGGTATTGTAACCTAGATGTACCTGCTAAATCAGCTCCTTTTCCGCTACACCATCGACATAGAAAAAGAACAATATTTGGATTGGGATTTTTAATATCAGCTTCTTGTATTGTTTTACTCATGTCATCAACTCCCCAATAGTGCTTTAATGCTAGCACTAATACTCTCATAGCTTGAATTTCTAAGTTCAATACTTCCAGAAGGACACGCTGCTGCACAGCTTCCACACCCTTCACATAATGCTTCTCGTACCGTTATTTTCTGTGTTGCTTCATCGTAAAAGATAGCACCATAAGGGCAAACATGAATACATGTATGGCATACTCCACAAGTTGTTTCATCTATTTCTGCAATAACTGGATCTCTATCCATGAAATCAGAAGATAAAATAGTTTCAGCTTTCGCTGCAGCTCCTGAAGCTTGAGCAACTGTTTCTGGTATATCTTTAGGTCCAGAAGCTGTACCTGCAACGAAAACTCCAGCAATTGCGGTTTCAACAGGTTTTAGTTTTGGATGCGCTTCCTTCACAAAACCTCTATTATCACAGGAGAGCTTCAGTAAATTAGAAATTTCTTTGGTTCCTTCACTTGGTAATAATCCAGTAGCTAAAACAACCATATCTGTATGCAGTTCAATTGTTTCTGATGTGAGTGTATTAGCGCCTCGAACTAGAATCTTGTCTCCATCTTGTAAAAGTTCTGATACTTTTCCTCTGATGTAGATGACCCCTTCTTCTTCAGATGCTCTTTGATAAAACTCTTCATAATCTTTTCCTGCTGTTCTGACATCAATATAGAAATTTATTGCTGTTCCATCATGAACAAGGTGTTTGTATTGTAAAGCATGCTTTGTTGCATACATACAGCATATCTTTGAACAATATTTTAGATGTTTTGCAGGATCACGAGAACCTGCACAATGAATAAAAACTATAGTTTCAGGAATTTTCCCATCTGAAGGTCTACGAATTACTCCTTGGGTTGGACCATTTGCTGCTAAGATTCTTTCGAACTCTAAACCTGAGATTACATCATGGATTGTACCATACCCATATTCTCCTATATTCTCTATAGGATAAGGTGTATAACCTGTTGCTATAATTATTGCACCAAACTCATCTTCAATTAATTCAGGTTGCATATCGAAGTCAATTGCTCCAGGCTCGCACACTTCTTTACATTTAGCACAAATTAAAGGATCAATACCTAAACAAGTATTAGGGTCTATTATGTAATTTGCAGGAACAGCTTGTGGAAAAGCGATGTAAATAGCTTTTCGTGGTGTAAGTCCCACATTATATTCATCATGAACAATAACAGGACAAACAGTTACACAATCATCACAAAGAGTGCATTTTTCTTCGATAACATAGCGAGGTTTTTTATTGATTTTAACTTTAAAGCTCCCTACATATCCTTCAACTTCCTCTACTTCACTATTTGTTAACAGTGTAATATTGGGATGTCTACCAACAGCAACCATTTTTGGAGTTAGGATACATTGAGAACAATCTAGTGTTGGAAATGTTTCAGCTAGTTGAGCCATTTTTCCTCCAATAGTTGAATCCTTCTCAACAAGTGTAACTTTATAACCTGCATCAGCTATATCTAAAGCTGCTTGAATTCCAGCTACTCCACCACCTATTACAAGTGCTTTTTGTGTAACTGGAATTTGATAAGGAATCAATGGTTGATTCCGTTTTACTCTTTCAATGGTTGATTCAATAATTTTTATTGTTTTTTCAGTAGCTTGTGCCTTCTCTTCATGAACCCAACTACATTGCTCTCTTATATTTGCAATTTCTGCTAAATATTGGTTTAAACCTGCTTCTTTAGTAGCAATTCTAAAAGTGTCTTCATGCATGTCTTTGCTGCAAGCTGCTACTACAACTCTATCCAAATCATGTTTTTTGATAGCTTCTTTTAAAACAGCTTGTCCTGGCTCTGAACACATATACATGTTACTTTCAATATGGATTACTTCATCAACGTCCTTTATTTTTTCAACAACCTTTTCTATATCTACTGTGTGGGCGATATTTCTCCCACAATGACAAACAAAGACCCCTACTCTACTCATTTTTTATCCTTCTTGACTATGCTCTTTTCCTTTTTGGAAGGCAATTAAGTTTTTTTCTACAAATCTTGCTTTAATTTTCTTTTTCATCACTTCAATTAGAGCTTCTTCTGAAACAATGTTTTTTGTATTGGCACAGAGAAAACCTAACATTACAATATTTGCGAAGATTCTATTTCCTAGAGTTTCAGCAATTTTAGTTGCTGGAATTTTGTATATTTTTTTAGCTTTTTTCGAATGCTCATCTAAGCTTACTAAATCTTCTTCTACAAACAGAATTCCGCCTTTCTTAAGTTTTGGAATATACTTATCATATGCTTCTTCGGACATTACTACAAAATAATCTAATTCTGTTGCTTTGGGATAATCAATATCAGCTGTATCGATAACGACATCAGAGCTACTAGCACCACCTCTGCTTTCAGGACCATAGCTTTGTGTCATTACTGAATTTTTGTTCTTTTCATAGAGTGCTACAGCTTCACCTACAAGTCTTCCCATTAAACCAATCCCTTGACCACCAAAACCAGCAAAACGCACTTCAATTCTACTCATTTCTTACTCTCCTTACTTAATGAAGCTTCACTCATTCTTTGTATTTCAAGCAGATGATCTGTCAAAGTTGGTTTACCTTCGATATCAACAAATTTCCCAACTATCAAAGGTCCGTCCTTCGTAATTTGCACATTTCTTGTATCCATTCCATGTTGAAGAACTGCGTGTTCTTTGAAATATTCAAGTATTTTTTTTCCTTCTGCTAATTGATTACGGCGACCATATGTTGTAGGACAGCTCCCTAAAACTTCTACAAAGGAGAATCCCCTCTTTGCAATAGCTTCAGAAAAGGATTCTTTAACTCTTCTGACATCTAAAGCTGTCCATCGTGCTACATATACTGCACCACAAGATTCAGCTAGATCTGGTAAATTGAATGGTTCTTCTACTGTACCATAAGGTGTAGTTGTTTGATATTGTCCAACATATGATGTTGGACCAACTTGACCACCTGTCATACCATAATTGAAATTATTAACACATATGACAGTTATATCAGCATTTCTTCTAGCTGCATGAATGAAGTGATTACCTCCTATAGCGAATAAATCTCCATCTCCAGAGATAATGATTACCTTTCGTTCGGGATCTGTAACACTTAAACCGATGGCAAAAGGAATAGCTCTTCCATGAGTGGTGTGAAAACTATCAAAATTTAGATAACCTGCAATTCTTCCTGTACATCCAATACCAGATACAACAGATATTTTTTTAGGATCAATTCCAGATTCAACAATTGCTTCAATAAGTACTGTAGTTATAGATCCTAAGCTGCACCCTGGACAAAAAATATGTGGGATTCTACCTTTTCTAAGGTATCCATCAAGAGGATGCTGATGTGATTCAATTAATTGTATTTCTTCTTCTGCCATTTTAATTCCCCTCTAATTCTTTAAAAATCTCATTCGGTAAATGTATTTCTCCACCAAGTTTGAATATACCTTTTACTTCTGTTATACCATGTACCGCTCTTTCTACTTCTTTAGTTATTTGACCATAATTGATTTCAGGAACAATTATTTTTTTCACTTTATTTGCTAACTGTGATATTTGTTCATCTGGAAAAGGCCAAATTGTTATCAATCTAAACAATCCTGCTTTAATTCCTTTCTTTCTTGCTCGATTTACTGCACCTTTTGCTACTCTAGCACTTGAACCAAAGGATACAAAAGCTACATCTGCATCATCTAGCATATATTCTTCAAATTTTATGATTTTCTTTTTATTCAATCTGATTTTATCATTGATTCTTCTAACAAGTTTCTCTTGTGCTTCAGCATCAATTACAGGATATCCTCTTTCATCATGAGTAAGACCTGTAGTCATGATTTTATATCCATTACTTGCTAAAGCCATTGGAGGAACTAAATCTTTTTCAGCTAAATAAGGTAAATACTCTTCAGGCGAGACTGTTGGTTTTTTTCTATCAACACGTACAATTTTTTCTTCTTTAGGAATAACCAATTTTTCACTCATATGCCCAAGAGTTTCATCCATCAAAAGAGTAACCGGCAATCTATATTTCTCAGAGTAATTAAACGAATCAATTATTAAATCAAAGCATTCTTGAACAGAACTGGGAGACAATGCAATTGGTTCATAATCCCCGTGTGATCCCCATTTGGTTTGCATGATGTCTTGTTGTCCAACAAGAGTAGGTAATCCTGTTGAAGGACCTCCCCTTTGTACATTAATTATAACACAAGGGGTTTCAGTCATCATACCAAGTCCTATATTTTCAAGCATTAGTGAATAACCTGGACCCGATGTTGCTGTCATACTCTTATAACCTCCCCAAGAAGCTCCTAGAAGAGCTGCAATAGACGCAATTTCATCCTCAAATTGAACAAAATGACCTTTTACTTGTGGAAGGCGTAGTGATATATGCTCAGCGATTTCAGAGCTTGGTGTTATTGGATAACCTCCAAAGAACTTACAACCTGCTGCAATAGCACCTTCAGCTGCAGCATGGTTACCTGTAGTGAAGTGCTCTCCTGTAAGTACTTCATGTGGTAAAAATTCTTGTTCACTCATCTTCCTCTGAGCCTCCTTTAATTTCTTTCTCTGGAACTTTAACATATATAGCAAATTCAGGACAGATTAACTCACAAAAATGACATTCAGCACAGTCATCAAAGGTTTTCCCATCTATTAATTTTGGTGGGTGGTAGCCTTTTTCATTAATTTCAGTAGATTTCTCAAGTATTTGTTCAGGGCAATGAATAATACACCACTCACACTCTTTACACCTTTCCTTAATGATGAAAACTTGTGGGGCTTTTCCCTTATACTTTCGAATATCTATAAAAGCCGGCCACTCCGGTTTTTTTCTTCTTCTTTCCATCGATGAATTCATGGAATTAAACCATCTCGAGATATTGAGCGCGGTTCAGAATCTACTTATTTAAAGTTTTATTTTTGTACTATACTAATATAATAATAGATATATTAATAGAATACTTTTAATTTTCTTAATATATAAATAAAAAGAATAGTGGATAATTACAATATGATTTACATTGAAAATTCTTATAAAAATTAAAGAAAAATTGAAATAGTTCGATAAATATTCAGTAATTGTTAAGAATGTTAACAAGAGATTTAAGTGTTACAATATTGGGGAACACAGGAGTAGGAAAGACAACTTTAATTCATCGTTTAACAGGGGAAAAACTCGAAGATATCAGTCCTACAACAAGTATTGAAGTTCATCAAAAAACAATACGACTAAGGAGTCAATCAATTAAGTCTAGTTTTAGTATAGAGAGATATAGGAACTACAGAGTAAGAGCTATTGATTGTCCAGGTGATATGAGTTTGTGGCCTTATTGGAAAAAAGCTCTAGCTGATTATAACACTAATGGTATTATCTTCATGATAGACCCTACACAGGATGCTAAAGTACAAATAGATGCACTAACTCAAGTTTCAAATTATTTCTTGATGACACTAGATGATGATGTTGTTAAAGCAGAAAGAAAAGCTAGAAAAGTGAAGGCAATATTTTTCCTAGTTGTTAACAAAGTTGACCTTCTCGATTATAGCAAAGGAAAAGCAGATCAAGTAATAAGAAAAAATTATCAAACTGCTTGGAATCATCTTAAGGAAAGATACCCTAATAGTGGCCACTATTGGGAAGCTATATCAGCTATTGATGAATCCGATCAAATGTATGAATCTATTGATGGAATTTTTGAAACAATAAAAAGAGAGATTTATGGAGATTAATTTTAAATATTCTAAATATCTCCTTATCGAAAAATCTTTATTTTTTTCTTTTTAATTTATTCAAGTGATAATATGGTAGAGGAAAAAACAGAAGAAAAAAAATCTGCAAATGAATCAGAAGGAGAGGTTTCTAAAGAAGACACTCCTGAGGAAGAACCACCTAAAGAAGAAAAGGAAACAAAAAAATATATTCATAACTGTACAAAATGTGGTAAATGTTGTGAAAAATGGGGAGAAATTCCTATTTATTTAGAAGACTTGCAAAGATGGTTTCTAGATGGAACTATAAATTATGTTTTACCTTTTATTCAGCTTCGAGAAGCACCTCCAGCTTATGTTAGGTTAGTCATCCAAAAGCTGAGTACAGAAGGGGAAGATCCTAATCCTTCAGGTTGCCCTCTATATGATTATGAAAATAAAATTTGTAATGTATATTCTACAATGCCATTACATTGTGCTGCATATCCTTTAGCATATAATGGTGAAAAATTCTATTTAGTGGATACTGAATCCCCCGGAATTGGTCATGGTAATATGACTAGTGAATCATTAGAGGTTGCAAGACAAAGAGCTAAAGATCATTTCATTGCATTGTCTACAACTAGTTCATTGCTTCCTGTTCTTTATGCTATTATTGTAGGAAATATTATGAGACAAAGCCAGGAAACCATGGAATCATTATCAGAAGAAGATAAAAAGAAACTGGAAGAAATGTTTGCAAAAACAAGAGAGACAGATTCTGTTGAATCTGAAGATATCCAAGACGAAGAACAAGAAGAGAAAGATGAATAAAACACTAACTGGAATCTTCCTCATCCTGACAATAAAGAGATTCCGAATCAAAAAGATGACCATCATCTGATTTAGTTTCCAAATATTTTACATTATATACATTAGGTGTTATAGCAACAGGTATTCTTTCTGTTACTTCTATGTCGCTATTACAAAGTTCTGCGACTTTTTTTGGATTATTTGTAATTAATTTTACGTTATTAATTTTAATGGCTTTCAATATATCAACAGCAACCAAATAAGATCTTTCATCTGCTTTAAATCCAAGTAATTCATTAGCTTCATTTGTGTTATAACCAATTTCCTGAAGAGTATAAGCTTTTAGCTTGTTAAACAAGCCTATACCTCTCCCTTCTTGTCTTAAGTAAATCAAGACACCATAATCTTCTTTTGATAAATAATTAAGAGCATATTCTAATTGCTCCCTGCAATCACATCTTAAAGATGTAAAAGCATCTCCAGTTAAACATTCAGAATGAACTCTTAAAGGCACATTTTTCTTCCCGAAGGGATTTCCTTTCACTATAACTGTATGTTCTTTCATATCTCTTAAACTAAGAACACCTAATATTTCGAACTCACCAAATTGTGTTGGAAGTTTAGCTATAGATCCGAAATGTACTAGTTCTGTATCTTTTAAACCAAATTGTTCTATTCTTAATCTAACTTTCTTCTCGATATTATCAGACATTTTTTCAACTCATATTCTGCTCTGAAACATTGTATTTTAATTTTAAGTTCTTTCTAATATGTAATCTTAAAAAAAGGTAAATTTCCTTGTGGTTCTTTCCAAACTATTTCAATATCATAAACCTTAGCTGAAGGAGGACCTTTTTTAGCAAATGAAATAAGTGTAATCAGATCTTCTTCATATCCCTCTGCTATTATTTCCACAGAGCCATCTCGTAAATTTCTTACTATTCCTCTTAATCCTAGATTTACTGCAACATCTCTCGTATTAGCTCTAAAGAAAACACCTTGAACAATACCATAAATTTTAATCTCTACTCTTTTTTCCACATTATCCTTTCTCATCTTATCCCGCCATTTTTATTTTATCAATTAAAGTTTCAGTAAATTTAGGAAAAGTTTCTTCGCATAGACCTAGTACAGAGAAATCAGAAATAGGAGAGATAGGTGTCTTTTCTATATTAAACTCTATGATTATTGCTCCACTTTGCTTTGCATAATAAGGGAGTGAAGCTACAGGGTGAACAACACCTGAAGTACCTACAACCAGGAGAACATTAGCTTCTAACGTCCACTTTATAGCTTGTTCCCATTTAACTGAGTTAAGAGTTTCTCCAAACCAAACAACATCAGGTCGAAGTAAATTTGTTTTGCAATTAGGGCAATAAGGTAATTCTATATCTTTTTGAGCTAATTCCTCTTTGTCCCATCTCTCACTGTGATTACATTTAATGCATTTTGCATATCTTATCCTACCATGAATTTCAACAAAATTCTTCAATCCAGCAATTTCATGTAGTCCATCAACATTTTGAGTAATTGTGCCAATAGAAATACCTTCCTCCTCTAGTTTTACTAGAGATTCGTGAGTGATATTTGGTTCAGCATCTAATAGAATTCTCATTCGAGCTCTATACCATTCCCATACAAGTTTGGGATCTTTTGAAAATGCATAAGGCGTTGCTAGATCTTCTGCTCTATATTGATTCCACAATCCATCTTCTCCTCTAAAAGTTGGCATACCAGAAGCTTTTGAAACACCCGCTCCAAGAACCGAAACTACTTTTGGTTTTGTTTTGGTGATTTCGTTTATAATAGAATCAATATCCATAGCTATAGATATTAATTCTCATAAATAAAAATATTAGTGATTTGACTTGATAGTTTTGAAAGATATCACAGTAACTATACGTTAAATCTTCTTTTCTTACCTGTTATATCTTGATATAATTTATCAATGCTACTTATATATTCAGGATATCTAGTAAAAGCTATTTGAAAAGCCATATCAGTTTCTGTTTCACTTAAGTTTGCAAACTGTTGTTTTGGATTTGTTGTTAAAGCATAATATTGCGAAATTATACTTGTTCCTGAATATCGAATTATTTTAACAACCTCTTCTTCAAGTTTCCTGATTGCAGAATCAATTATATCCCTATGATTATATCCTCCAGTTTCTGCATCAGCTTGTAATTTTTGTAAAATCTCTTTTGAATATGGACTCTCTTCTCCTCCTCGAGCTTGACCAATTGTTAAATCACAGATAACATTATCAGGGTAATTTGACAGTAATTCGGGAGTTGCAAACAGAACGTCAAACTGATCAGGAGGGACATATTCTGGGGGAAAGAGTGAGACAAGAAGTTCTCTTCTTGGCTGGAATGATTGTAATGATGAGAGAAATGGTTTAACCATCTCTTTTGAGCACATAACTATAACTGGTTTTCCATTTAATAAAGCATGTACAACTCTATCTTGACCTTTGCTTATAAGTCGCATGAAGAAGTATGGAGCAGCAGCAGATCTTACAATTTCTATAGTTTGAACTCCAGCTGTTGCATCTTGTTTAGTCTCCAAGATAGAACTTAGATTTGTACCCCAATTGAAAATCCTCATTTTAAGAGATTCATCCATTTGGTAACCTGGTTCATACAATAACAAACCCGAAATTTGTTTTGCAATATTGGAACTGTGATAATTGAAAACAGGAACCTTAGTATATAACTGAGATTGCATTTCTTCCGGTATTATGTATGTTAAACATGCCATAGTGATTGGTGATCTTTTACTTTTACATGGAACACCAAAGAAGAACGAATATGCTACGCCACCTAGATCATGAAGAGGCATCACTGCACTAGCTTCTCTTAAGATATCTGTTGCTGCAGCACCCATTAGCATTCGGATGGATATCTTCTGAGCATCTTCTTCAGTTAAATTATCGTAGTATATCGCTTTTGTACCAACAGTATCATCAAATACACTAAAACACATTCTGTTTGGCATCAAAAAATAATGACTTCCCGTCTCTATTAAATGTATTGTTGAGGGAAACCCATTTTTAAGTAATTTAAAGGAATAACCCACTAAATCAAAGAAATACAGAATTTTTATATATACTATCTTATATAACACACTTATCCGGTTTAAAAGTGGTAGCTATGGGAGAAGAAATTGAACAAATTGTAGAAAGATTAGGTAGAACTAAACGTTTAATCCTTATCGAGCTATCAAAGGGAGCTGCCGGATATAAAAAGCTTTCAAAGAAATTACAAATAGGCATTGATACTATTCGATCTCATGTAAAGACAGGTAAACATTCGACTTCTCTAACCCAACTAGGGTTATTAAAGCAAGAGGAAAGGGGTTATTCTGTTACAGAATTAGGCTATGACATATTGGAGATTTTGAAGAGAGATCCTAACTTTGCTCCCTATTTTGTAGATGCCCCTGCAACTAATGAAAGCGAGGAAAAATCGTAATTACGATTTCTCTTCTTTTTTTATTATTAGAAAATTATTCTAGTTTTCTATATATTTTTTCTATTTTCTTTTTCCATTCTACAAATGTATGAGGGGAGTTTGGGTAATTTCTACACAATTCATCTATTTTCTTACTTAATGACATTGCTTTTTTAACAATTAAAAGTAAATGCAAACGAGGAAAACAACGCGTAACTCGACCTAATAAAGATAAAAATGATTCTTTTTTTGTAACTAGTTCTGATGTAAGATCTGATTTCTTAATTACCTCTCTTTTAAGTAGAAATTCTAGATTTTTGACTCCTAGTTTGTTTAATGCTATAGTTAATATTCTATATCTTGCATGTTCATTCCCAAAATCTTCCATAATCAATTTGTTATATTCCCATAAATTTTCAGTTGAAAAGCGCTTGTTTTTAATTGCATTAATCGAAATTTTCGCTGCATAATATCCTGCTAATAGAGCAGGTCCATGACCTTCTGCAGTTAATGGATCAGCGTGAAAAGCCGCATCTCCGGCAACTATAAAACCTGGAGCCACAGCATTCCATAGAGGTGGTCTTATTGGAACTGTTCCTCCTCTTCCTTCTAAAGTTTTGTAAGTTCCTTTTGGGTAGTATTTCTCTATTGCATTGAAATAAATTGTTTTAACACTTTTTTCTTTATTTTTCCCCGTTTTTATGAAACCGGTACCACAATTTAATTTCTTTTTACCATCTGCAAAAAACCATATATAGCCTGGTTTTGGTATACTCTCTTCATATTGCAAGACAATTTTTCCATCTAAATTGTGATCATCATTAAGTTCTATTATTTCCCTATAACAAGATGCATAATCTGCTTTTGATATTTTTTTATTTAGCAAAGGTTCAAAATTTTCTGGAAGATTCGTGCGAACGACTGCTTGAATTCCACTACAATCTATTACAATTAAAGAAAAAATATTTTCATTTTTTCCCTGTTTGTTTCTGATTTTAACTCCTTTAACTTCATTATTTTCAATTATAGCAGAAACAACCTTTGTATTATCTTGAATCTTGACGCCTGCTTTAGCTGCTTCTTTTAGTAGCCTTTGACCATAAATATGCCTATCTACCATATAACCAATTGCAGGTAAAGAAATATGGTCAATTGGTAATGAAGTCCTTAGAACAAGTTTCTCCACATTAGTGTTTATTTCTTCTCCAATAGGAGGTTCAACATTTAGTTTTTCTGAAACCTTATGAACTGTTTTTTTTGATATAGCTTCACCACATACTTTATCTCCAATTTCGTTTCTTGGTTTACTATCTAACAATAAAGTATTAAGGCTATTTTGTTGACAGAAAATAGCTGCACTTGTTCCCGCAGGCCCTGCTCCAACAACAATTACATCATATGTTTCAGACATTGAGTAACAATCCTACCAACTAAAATATAAATATTTTAGAAAAAGAGAATAAATATTTAGTCCTAATATTATGTATATTGATCCAAGTTAAATGCTAATAATTCTCTCTCTATGTTAGATACTTTTTCAGCTACTTCTCCTTCTCCTATGTCACCTATCTGTATTTGAAATAACTCAAAAACAGGCTGTGTTTCTCCTGATATTGTAAGAAGAACTGAGAGATCCTCATTTCTTTTAGGAGGATTACTCACCCAAGTGATATACTTGTAATTTGCATCTGAAGCTTCTTCCATAATCTGAGATTCAGCAGGAGATGTATTTATTATTACATGATCTATTGGAATTTTGTCTGTAAATGATATCACATCTTCTATATGACTCAGAGCTCTAATTACATATAGAATTTTATATCCAGACTCTCTAGTTGAAGGTTGAAGTATTTTCAGACTTTTCAGTATATGATTCCCTTCTTTGTCTGTTAGAAGTTTTTTACCTCTGAATAAGTATGAGAAATAATCTAAATTGTACTTCTTTTCGATTATGTCCTCTGCTTTTACGTTTTTATGTTTCCATCTAACTGTTATACCTCTCATTTTTGCTCTTTCAATTATTCCTTGAGGAGCAATAGCTTCTGGTATTGTTTTCAAAATGTTGAATTCAGGTGGAATTGTATCTGCTATATATAGCTCTTTTATTTCTTTAGAATGGGTGTTAATATAACTTGTATTTGCACGATACTCTAGATCAGAAGGATTAATATTTTCAAAAGTCTTCAAAA
>JBHLQZ010000009.1:0-23481 GCA_048883065.1 Candidatus Thorarchaeota archaeon
TTGTTCTCTATAAGACGATTTGTTGTAACTATTTCCTTTGAATGAGGAGCCATGAGTTCTATCTGAATCACGTGTTGTCGTAAATGTCACCTTTTTAGTTATTTCTTCTTAGGAGCAGTTTTAGGTTTTTGACTTGTTGCAGCTTTTTTCTTAGCTGGTTTTTTCTTTGATTTAGACATTTTTTATACCTCAATATTCATCTTCTTGGTCTTCATACCAGTCTTCTTCATCTTCGTACCAGTCTTCTTCCTGGTCTTCTTCTTCCCATTCTTCATCAATGGGTTGCTTTTTATCCTTTGGATCCATTATGATCGTAACTCCGGATTTTTTGTTTGCTTCATCCCTCAATCTCAATTGTGAAGAAACATCTTCAAGATGAGATGATTAGGCAAAAAATGGATTTTGAATCTGGGATATAAAGATTTCTATGGTTATAATTTTCTTCAAAAAAGAGATAAAATTTTTAGTTAATTTTTCTCATAAAAGAATCTTCATCTTTAGGTTATTTTTTACTAAAAATGAAAAGTTTATATTCGAAAAATTATGATAAAAATTATTGGTGGAAAATATTGAAATTTCAACTAAATCGAAAAAAAGAATGGGGTTTTTTTATTAATCCTAACAACTTTCAAATTGGTGAGTTGAAAGGAGAAATCCCCAATGGGTACTTCATTATTCTTCGAAGAAGAGAATTTGAGGATTCAATTGGAAAAAGTGTAATAAGAAATCTCTATGGATTAATTTCTAAAGATAATGTTAACTATTTATCAAAGAAGGAAATGGCTTTGAGATTATCAGAGAGATGTGCACAGTTCATTCTAAAAAACAATAAACTTCCTCCTAAAGTTTCCATTGAAAAAAAACCAAAGGAAAAAAAACCAATAGAATTAGCATTTGGTTTTAGCAAGTATGATGTGTTTCATTTGAAAATTGCAGAGGAAATGTTGAATGGAAAAAATCCTAAGACAGTATTAGAAAAAATTATTGAATCTACAAGTAAGAATTTATATGAAATGGAAATGGAGAAAATCTGGAAAATTGAATATGCACCAAATGGTAGATCCTTATGTAAAAAATGTAAAAGACAAATCAAAGAGAAAGAGATTAGATTAGGAGAACCATATTACAGTGACGAAAACCTTATTTTTCAATGGAATCATCTGAATTGTATAAATCTATCAAAATTGAATCGAAATATGGTAACAGGATTAGATGATATAGATGAAACAGACAAAAGAAGAATTGAAAAAAAACTCAAATGATTCTTAGACTATTGATTTATCTCGAAAAAGACTTTTATCTTATTATTTTATTCTTATCTCATGCAAGCATCTAGAAGTAACAAAAGTACCTCAAAAAAGAAATCAAGAAAAAGAAAACTTGTTATATTCCGAGGGAAGATAAAACAACTTCTAATTGCGGTCTTAATATTAGTTATATTTTGGATAATAGGATTAATTGTTTTTTATGGAATTGAAATAGATAGAAGCTTCTCAAATATAGTTCTAGTATCTTTACTATTAAGAGAAGGGGCAGATACAATTTTTTACTCGATTTATAGATTCCTTTTTCCTTTGCTATTTGAGCTTCTTATATTAAGTATTGTAGTTTCGTTCTTGTTAGAATACTATAGCTTTGATCCAGTTGATCGAGCAAGGAAACTTGTTAAACGTC
This sequence comes from Candidatus Thorarchaeota archaeon, assembly GCA_048883065.1. Classification (GTDB taxonomy): domain Archaea; phylum Asgardarchaeota; class Heimdallarchaeia; order Heimdallarchaeales; family Heimdallarchaeaceae; genus UBA460. The sequence continues at coordinate 1,675 of JBHLQZ010000009.1, forward strand.
AATCCGATCACTCTGTAGTATTGGGTTATAACCACCTTGGAGAGAGAATTGTAGAATTTTTACGTGAACATAAACAACCCTATGTATTAGTCGAACAAGAAAAGGAATTGATTGATGAACTGATTAGTTTAGGACAACCAGTGGTTGTGGGCGATTATACAAGTGATGATATAATTGAATTATCTGGGATTAAGAAAAGCAAAGAAATTTTTTGCGTTTCAAGTAACTTACGTAGTTCTTTAATTGCTGCAGAGAAGGCAAGAGAACTTAACAAAAACTGTAAATTGTATATGAGGATGTTTGATGAGCATTTTAGGGAATTTCTAGAAGGGGATCCTTGGGATGCTTATACTTTCTCAACTTCAGGTTGGATCATGGAGTCAATAAAAGAATGGACAAAAGGTATCGATGGATCAGTAGTTATTTTGGGAAATGATTCTACTGTTAAAAGAATAATTCAATACATAGGAGAAGAATTGAAGAAGGAAATTTATGTTATTGACCCTATAATTGATCCTGATTTATTTGAACTTGATACTATACAAGTTTATAATGATAAAATTAAATATCTTGAAAGTTTAGAGGATCTCTGCAATCTTAAAAATGTTTCACAAGTGTATATTTGTTGGAATAAAGAAGAACTATTTTCTGATGCAATATTACTGACTAAAGCATTGAAACAAAAATATTCCCAAATAACTGTTTATGTTCGAATGTTTGATGAGGAATTAGCAAGAATTGCTAAGATTTTAGATGCCATTCCTTTTTCTACTTCAGCTTATGCTTTTAAGATGTTACAAAAAGAAGTGGACATGGATTCAGGAATTTCTCTAATTAAAGAAAAAAAATCTTGAGAATATTGCATGTACCCTCAAAGTTTAAAAATTCAAAAGAATAGATTAGTCAGAATGTCATCAAAATCTACTGAAAATACAAGAAAAGGATTCAAGTTTGCTTTAATCTTATTTGGTATATTAGAAATTGGGGGAGTAATTACAGGACTAGTGTTTATTTTTTCATCTTTTGCTGATATTGGAAGCGGTGGTGGTGTTGATTTAGATAAGATGTGGATTGGTAATTACATTTTATTTGGTGTTGCTGGTGCACTTCCTTTGCTTGGAATGCCTATATTGTTTGCTTTTGTAAATTCAAAAAGGAAAACCATTGCTTCGGCTGTTACAAATATGAGGAAGAATCTAATTGGTCCTTTTGCTCCAGATTATACTGCTTCAGGTATCAAAAAACCTAGGTTTTGTGAGTATTGTGGATTTGAAGTAAGAACTGGAGAAAGAGAGTGCCCAGAATGTGGTGGTCCAGTTAGAACGCTTAAAGGATATTAAAGTTTTTTTAACTTTTATTTTCTTCTATCTGGAATCTCTAATCTAAAACCTTGTAAATACTTACTAGCTGTTTCATTTGCGTGAAATATTTTAAATATAAGCAGAAGAATCTATCCTTTAATTCCAGCTAAATCAATTAATCTACTAGATGTAGTGTAAAGTTTGGTGGATAAATATGACAAAATATTTCAAAAAATGTAATCGATATTTTCGTTTTGGAGAACCCACTATTGCTAAAGCTGCAGGTTATTATCCATATTTTCATCCTATTACTGGTGAACAAAATCCTGTTGTTATAATGGATGATAACAAGGAAACAATCATGTGTGGGAGTAATAATTATCTTGGTATGACTTCTCATCCAAAAGTGAAGGAGGCTGCTAAAGCAGCAATTGATGAGTATGGTGTTGGTTCAACAGGTTCAAGGTTACTTAATGGCACAATGGAGATTCATTTGGAATTAGAAGAAAGACTAGCCAAATTTGTTGGTACAGAAGATTGTGTTGTTTATTCTACTGGAATGCAAGCAAATCTAGGTACTCTATCGGCTCTGCTTTCAGAAGAAGATGAGTGGGTAGTCTCTGATCAATGTAATCACGCATCAATTATAGATGGAATTAGATTAGGTAAGAATAAGGCAGAAAATAAAAAAATCTACAAACATAATAATATGGAAGATTTTGAGAAATGTATAAGAGAGGTGCCAAAAGGAAAAGCATTGATTGTTACTGATGGAGTCTTTAGTATGGAAGGCGCGATTGCAAAACTTGATACCATAGTAGATTTAGCGGAAGAAAGAGATGCTGGAGTTTATGTGGATGATGCTCACGCTGTAGGAGTCATTGGACCCTATGGTAGGGGGACTGCAAATCATTTTGACATTCTAGATAAAGTAGATGTTACAATGGGAACTTTTTCCAAAACCTTTGCTACAGTTGGTGGATACGTAGCAACGGATAAGAAAATCTGTAACTGGTTGCGTCATAAAGCTAGAGCTTTTATTTTCTCAGCAAGCCCACCTCCTGCTACTTGTGCAACAGTATTAGCTATATTAGATTTAATTGAAAACGATGAATCTTACAAAAACAGATTAACTGAAATAGGAAATAAAATGAGAAAAGGTTTATCAGACATGGGATATGACACAGGTCCTTCAGAAACACCTATCGTTCCTTTGATAATTGGGGGGATTAAAAAAACCATGAACTTCTTCATGGATTTATATAACCATAAACCTGTGGGAATATTTACTAATCCTGTAATGGCTCCTGCAACTCAAGAAGGAAGAGAGTTGGTTAGAACTTCGTATATGGCAACCATGACTGATGAAGTACTAGATCAAGCATTAGAAATCTTTGAAAAAGTTGGAAGAAAAGCGAAAATAATTTAATGTTTTGACTTATTCTAAATCTATCCAGAATTCTTTTTCTGGATGTTCTTTTTCTTCACTTAATCTTTTATCTATCCAACAGAAATCACAATAATAATTTCCAATCATAATTGTTTTTTCTCTTGTTAAGCTAAAATTCTTATTCATTCTTTTTGTAGTATGAAAATCGTGATAGCACAGAACGTAATATGCTAATTCTTTATCATAATTAGCATCAAAGTCCTTTAAAGCTTCTTGAATCATACATTTATTTATTTTCACTCCAATTTTCCCCTCTTCTTGTTTAAAAGCAACATAGTTGTGTGTATATTTGTATTCCTTTTCATGTAACTCAATTATCTCTTCCACATACTCCATTGTGGGGGGAGCTAGTTCTTTACTTTCATAAATAAAATCAATATATTTCTTATAAAATTCAATTGCTTTCTCTCTTTGCATGAAATCTTTGAGTGCGATTGCAATTAGATAGGTTGGGACGATTATTCCCTTTGTTCTGTCAAATAATTTTACTCTTAACTTTGTCCCGCGTTTGGAGAAATGATATTTGTTAAGATCAAGTGAGAGTTTAATAACTTCTATAAGCTTACTTTGTAACAATCGAAAGAAATCTAGTATAACTAAATCCTTTCCTTTTTGTTTTAATCTGTAGTTTCTAAGTAATGAAAAAACAGCAGCAGAAACTTCTTCTTCTCTTTTAATTATTTCAGATAACCTTTTTCCCAAAGCTCTAATATATGGTAGAAAATAATCAGGATAGTTTTCAGCTAAATACTCTAAGAACGAGTTGAAATGCAAAAGAATAGTGTTTACAAGATTCTTTAAATTAAGATCTATCTCTAAGTTCTCATTATAATCATCGTTTCTTTCGAGTATAATCACAACAATAGTATTGTAAAAAACATTTAAAATCTTTATTAACCACCAAAATATGAAGTTGATTTTGCTTTGATTCTCATAAGAAGATACTTTAGAGCAGGACTATACTTCTTAGCATTTCTGCACAGTCTTCAATAAGATCAGAAGTTTCCTCTAGGTCTTTCATTGCATGGTCAAGGATTATTAAAGCACCAGCAGGAACTCCCTCTGTTTTGTTAGCTATCTGATATTTTAGTTCTCTATATTTATCATCTATTTTCGATTCAATACTATCTACTTTAGCTATATCCTCAATAAGTTGAGGGTGTTCAAGTTTGAACATATCATCAAACACTTTGATAAAAGCCTCGACTTCATCTACAAGGAGCTTAAAAATAGAATCTAATATTTTATTTACTCCTTTAGGAAAATCATGTTCAATCAACAGTAATAAATTGTTTACACTTCTTTTTACGCTGCCAGCTGCTTTATCTGCTGTACGTATAAAGTTTAACAAATCAGCTCTTACATATTCAGGAGTTTGACCTTCTGATAACATGTCAATAATTTCGACTTCTACTTTGTCAGCTGTTTTTTCTTCTTGGTGTATGATCTCATACATGTTTCTTGCCGCATTTTCATCTTTTTCAGTCCAGAATTTAAAGAAATCTTTGGATTTTATTATGCAACTGTTCACATGTACCAAATGGGTTCTTATTTTATCTAAAATTCGAGATTCTCTCCTTCTACTTAACCATTGTCTGAGCTCTTTAGTGTTCATTTTAAATCCCCTCTACAACGGGAATATGCTTTTTTAGCTATTCCTTCTATTTTATAAAAAGTATTTGTTTTATTTATGCACATTTCTCTTACTCCTTATTTTTTGAAAAATTCTATAATCATCTTTATCTGTAGCAATCAACACTTCACTATTTTTTTCTAGTGGAATATCCTTTCCAATTAGTTCTTTTGCTTTAATAGAAATACCATTAACTAAAAGATCAATTTCGTAAAATTCCCCTATGCATTTTGAATTGAGTATTGTTGCCTTTATAATATTATCATAATTGAGTACATCTTTTTCTGATATATGATATACATCCACTAATTCTGATGGTACTAGAGCAATCACTTCTTTCCCATCTTGTAAATCAGTTTCAATTTTTAGTTTTGTTCCATTTTCATGAACCAGAAAGACATCTTTCTTTTTTCTTTCAACTTTTCCTTCAATTGTTGAAGATTCTCCCAAAAAATTCGCAACATATAATGAAATTGGATTATTATACACTTCTTCAGGTGTTCCAATTTGTTCAATCTTCCCTTCCTTAAACACAGCAATTCTATCTGCAACACGCATTGCTTCATGAGTATCATGTGTTGCATGAATACAAGTAATTCCTAAATCCTTAACCAAATTTCTAAGCTCAATTTGAAGCATTTCTCTAATTTTGGCATCTAAAGCACGTAAAGGATCATCCATAACTAATAAATGTGCATTTGAAACTATAGCTCTAGCTAATGCAACTCGTTGTTTTTGTCCTCCACTGATTTCATCTGGATAATTCTGCTCTTTCCCTGAAATGTTAAGTAGTGTAAATAACTCTCTTGCAATCACTCTAGATTCATGCAGATTGAGATCTTTAACAATAGGTCCAAATAAAACATTTGATTCAACAGTCATCCTAGAAAATAGATTATATTCCTCAAAAACAAAACCTACATTTCTATCTTCTGCTTCGACTTCAGATACATCTTCATCATCGAATAAAATAGCCCCACTTGAAGGTTTGAGTAATCCAGATACAAGATACATGGTCGTTGTTTTTCCTGAACCTGTTGGTCCTAATACTGCCAAATACTCCCCATCTTCTATTGTTAGATTAAGATCTTCTACACCTCTTCTACTACCATAGAATTTTGAGATATCTTTTAGTTGTACTTTAACCATTTCCATCACATCTCTAATGCTGAAGCTATACCACCTTTTGGATATTCATAGCAACGAGCATAATCAGGTTCAATTGTAATTATTACTTGTTCATTTTCCTTGAAGTAAACAGGATGTTTTGCATGTATTTTTATTTCTATAATTTGTTGATTTTCTAATTTAACTCTGACTCTTCTTAAAAGTCCTAAAAATCGATCTTGAATGACATTTCCTAGAAGATAGTTATTCTCTTTATTGGATATTTTTCTCTCTGAATCATGCTTTTGGATTTGAAAGAATTCTCTTCTAACAGCTACAGCTACTCTCCTTCCTCTAGGGATTCCCATATTATGAACATCTATCACAGATTTTCCTACTCTAACTTTAGCTAATTGTTCTTCATCATCAACTATAACTCCCTCAAGGAAATCTGATTCTCCTACGAAAAATGAACTGAAGATATGGTTTGGAGAGAACAACAAATCAGCTGGTGTTCCAAACTGAATAAGTTGACCTTTGTTCATAACAGCTACTCTATCACTTAGAATCAGAGCTTCAGATTGATCATGTGTTACATGAATAGCTGTTAATTTTTCTCTTTTCACCAGTTCTCTAAGGAAATCTTGAAATTCTTCTCTAATCTTCTGATCCAAAGCACCTAGAGGTTCATCAAGTAATAATAGTTGAGCTTCTGCTGCGAGGACTCTTGCTAAAGCAGTTTTTTGCCAATCAGGAGCTGAAAGTGATTCAGGATATAAGTCTGCTTTATCATGAATCTGTACAGATTTTAATGCTTTTTCAACTAATTCTTCTATTTCTTTTCTGGTTTTCCCCCTTACTGTAGGACCATACGCTGCATTTTCCCAAACTGTCATATGAGGAAATATTGCAAAATGTTGAAAGACAAATCCAATATTACGGTCTTGGATGGAAAGATTCTCCATAGCAACATTATCAAAAAAAATCTTACCTCTTGTTGGTAGTATAGTCCCTGCAAGGAGACGCAGAGTTGTTGTTTTTCCACACCCTGAGGGACCTATGAGTGAGATATACTCACCATCATTTATAATAAAACTAAGATCTTTTACAGCTTCGACTCTTTTATCAAAGATTTTTGTTACATGTTGGAAACGTACTTCAGTCATTTTTATCCCTCTTTGTTATTGATCTAAGTATAATTAACATGATGAATGAAATCACAATGAGAATTGTAGCAGCAAAAGCTGCAGCTGGAAAAGTTGAAGCTTCAAAGAAATCCACTAAGAGAACAGGAATAGTTCTTTCTACACCCATACAGATTATTGTTGCTCCTGTTTCACTCATAGATCGAGTAAAAGTCATTATTGCAGCAGCTATAAGTCCATTTCTTAGGAAAGGCATTGTAACTTTTCTAAATGCCGTGAACTTAGAAGCACCGAAAGAGACAGCTGCTTCATCATACATTGTTGGTATAGCATCAAATGATCCAATTAGAGGTCTTACACAATAGGAGTAAGTGAAGGAGATATGAGCAATAATTATCATAGCAAATCCAGGTGAGAGTATATGCATACCATTTGAACCCCATAAGAAGAAGATACTAAAACCTAAAGCTGAGCTTGGAATTACTAAAGGAATATCAATTAATGAATCAAGAAATCCTTTCGCTTTTTTATTTCTCATTTTCGAAATTAGAAAAGCCATAGGTGTTGCTATTACTACATTGATTACAGTCACAATTAGTGCTATTTCTAGTGACGTCACTAATGAATTAATGATGCTCGTGATTTTTTTATCAGGAGCTTGAAAAACCTGGTAAATCATACCAGCTTGTGGATCTCCTGAAAATGGAGATTTTCCCCACCATTGAAATAAGAAAATAATTACAAAAAGAGCAGGAATGAAAACTATTAGGAAGAAAATTACTAAAGATAAAGTATCTCTTGTTCTTGCAACCTTTTTAGAACTTAACTTTCTTTCAAATTTAGGAAAAACTTTATTCCATGGAAGCCCAACTTTTCGTGCAAAAAGCCTAACCAAAGCAAGTAATAAAAGGCTAATCACAATAAGAATAAAAGCAAGAAAGGCTGTTGTAGGAATCTCTAATCCTTTCATCCAACTAACTATTACTACAGGAGCTGTTTGATAAACACCACTAACTATCAAAGTTGCTCCAGTTTCACCAAGTGATCTTGTAAAAGCAAGAACTGTACCAGCAAGCAATCCCTCTTTTACCATTGGTAAAGAAATCATTCTTGCAATTGTAAATGGTGGTGCACCTAATGTTCTGCCAGCTTTTTCTAAATTCAAATCTAAATCCGATATAATGCCTTTTATTGAACGAGTAACATATGGAAAAGTAAAAGCAACATGTGCAAGAATAATCAAGAGTATTCCTTGGGAGACAAATCCAACTTGAGAATTGTATAATTTAGAAATACCATTAGTTGTTCCCCAAAATAAGTAAATTGAGAATCCAAGTGCGCTAGTTGGAACTGCCATTGGCATGTCTACAAGAGTATCCAGAATATTTTTTCCTCTGAAATTGTATCTAGCCAAAATCCAAGCTATAGGAATTCCAACTATTATATCAAAGATTGTTACAATTGCAGCTATTTTTAATGAAAGCCCTATTGACCTTAACATTATTAGGAATGCTTCATTTCCTAAAATAGGATCATTAAATACTGTCTCATTAATCTCTCCCCAACTTAATAATATCTGAAATAGAAGATAGATTATTGGTCCAAGAACTATTAAAACAAAAATTACAATGGTTAAAACTTTACCAATTGTTAACACATTATCTTTAGATAACCATTTTTCAGTTGAAAGTAATGCCTTTCTTAGTTTCACTTCAGTATCTAAATGTTGTTTTTCTGCAACCATCTATTTTTCCCTCCTTCTTCTGAGAACAGCAGTAATAACAAATAAGGTACCTATCATCAATGGTATCAAAATATATGCTTGAATTCCAACTTGCCAGTATTCTGAATCTTCAGCTTGTTCTAAAGTTGTAGCTCTTGTCTTAAGCCACAAATCAGGGATTCTATCCAAAACTTCAGCATCAGTTGGTACATCAAATTTTGGTATGGTAATATTAAGACTGACCCCATTTTCAGATCTGAATATTTGCTGCATTTCTGCTATCATATCTGTATCATTAACAAGATTTTCATTACCCGGTCTAAAACCAAAGGGAACAGCTTGAAGTTGTCTTTCTTTACTTAAGAGAAAAGTTTCAAACTCTTGAGCTGCATATGCTTCATCTGCAGAAACCCAAGAAGCATTTAGATTTACAATTGGATGATCACTCCATAATGTTCCTTCTTCAGGATACACTGCAACTAGATTATCCCCCCATTTAGCTAGTGCTTCTCCATCTTTTGCAGTCTCAATAATAAGATTCTCATAAAGAATCATTACATTAATTTCTGAAGGTCCTAATTGCACTGCTTGTTTAGCAAGAAAACCAGTTGAAGTCCCATAAAGTACAGCTTTTGATTCAACTTTTTCAAGCCATTCTTGTATTGTTGCATTTTGCAAATCTACCATTTCAATCTGATTAGGAAGCTTTCTACTAGCTGCAGTTACTTCTAATAATACTGCCATGTAACCTGAATTGGATTCTTGAGCTGAGGTATGAGCTAATCTTAAATCCCCCTCTGCTAATGTGTATAAATCTGCCCAAGATGTGAAATTATTTAAATCTCTATAGCTTTGCCAAGAACCTAAGATTATAGGTGATGCAACTAAAGATTTCACTTGGTCTGTATCAATTATTGAATTTCCAAATTTCTTTTGCCACGCCCAATCAAAAAGAGGAACCCAAACAGAAGCTGCGGGACTCCATATTGCTGGTTTACTTTCGCCTGAAAGAATAGATAACATTGATGTTCGAGTTCCTAAAACCTCAAACTGTAATCTTACTTTTTTATCAGGATTTCTAGATGCAAACCATTCAGGAAAATCTGGAGCTATAGAATTTATCCAACCTTTTTTCTCACTAGTATAAAGAACATTCAAAACTATTTCGCCTTTCTTTCCCCCAAACTGAAGTTGCCGTACAACATCTAAAGCAACAACAGATAGAATCAAAATTAAAATAAAAACGATGGTTGGAATTTTTTTCTTCGCCAATTTTAATCCTCTTGATAGGAATGATATTGAAGTGATTTTTGATTTTAGTTTTTCATACTTATTATTAATATTATGCAAGTAACTTTCGATTTCCATAAACAGATTCTTTATTGAATTATAACCCATAAAACGATAGGTTTATATTTGTAAGTGTTTAATAAATATTGAATAATAACCCAAAAGGTGAAAATAATGTATAGATCAAGAAGATTTGGACCAGGATCAGGTTATGGTCGAGGTTTAGGTTATGGTAGGGGATGGGGAAGAGGATATGGAATAGGAGGAAGAAGATATTATAGTCCTTATTGTGATTGGTTTCCAGACCTTCCAAGAGGTTGGTGGGCTATGCCAGAGTATCAATCAAGATTAAAGGACACAGGTTTTGTTCCACCACCAGAATCAGCAAGATGGGATCCTTATGGTGTTCCTAAAAGTCCAGAAGCAATTGATTATGAAATATCAATAGTAGAGAAACAAATTGAAAGTCTTAAAGAAGAAATCGAATACCTAAAATCATTAAGGAAACCAGCAAAATAGATTCGTACTCAAAACCTTTTTAATTTCTTTTTTTTCATGATAGATATAGGTCTTCAAAATGTCAGATCCAGAAGGGTATAGTTTCCAAAGAGGTGGAAGACATGGTCGGGGTAGAGGTCGGAGATATCATAGAGGGATAGGAAGACCACCTGTTTCTTATCCTATAGACATAAACCGGAGGATCACTGAAGATCAAATTGCAATTGAATTGACTAGTTTTGAATTACAAATATTACAACTCTCTGATTTAGAAGGATTAACACAACAAGAAATCGCAGAGAAATTAAATATATCTCAAACATCTGTCTGGAGATATCTGAAATCAATTCGATTAAAATTAGCAGAAGCAATAAGTCAACATAATCAGATTAATATTAAAATCATTGATTAGTATAAAGTGATATTTCTATATACTAATAATGTCCTATTCTTTTTAATAACTTATGAATAATTATTCATACCTAAACATTTATTTAAGTAAAGAATAATTTGATTTTGATGGTTCAAAAACGTAAATTAGAACGAAAATGCATTGATTATGAGAGTAATGTTTACAAACCTATTGGAATCCCCATGAAGGATCTAAAGATTCAAAATTTAACAAAAGAAGAGGTTACAGCAATATATTATGCAGATTATATAGGGCTTAAGCAGAATGAATCTGCTGAGAAAATGGGAATATCTCAACCCTCTTTTAGTCGTGAGCTCAATATGGCTCACACTAAGATAGCATGTGCATTCTTTCATGGTTTTGCTATACAATTTGGATCTGGGCCATCTGAAAATTCTGATGAAAAAGAAAACGAAGTGAAATAATGAAAATTGCAATACCAATAATAGAAAAAAATGAAACAAGTCAGATGTCAGATAGATTTGGTAGATCTTCTTATTATCTGATTTATGATAGCGAAAGTTCAGAAATAGAAATAATTGATAATCCCGCAGTACAAGCTAGAGGAGGAGCGGGTATTCAAGCAGTTCAATTTCTAATTTCTCAAGATGTAAAAGCAGTAATAGCACCAGAAGTTGGTCCTAATGCATTCAAAGTTCTAAGAGGTTCAAATACTAGAATCTACAAAGGGATTAAAACCTCAGCTAAAGAACTAATTGAAAAATGGAAAAATAATGAATTAGATGAAATTTAGGTGATGAAATGAAATATGCAATACCCTCACTTGGAGATAAAGGATTAGAAGATGAATTAGGTTATCATTTTGGTAGATCACCATTCTTTACAATATGGGATGATGAAACTAATGAAATTGAAGTTATAGAAAATAGGAGTGATCATTTTGGAGGAAAAGGTCTTCCTGCAGAATTTTTAAAAGAGCACTGTAATGGTCTCATTTGTGGAGGAATTGGATCTAGAGCAATATCTCTGTGTGCTCAACTAGGTTTAAGAGTTTTCGTTGGAGCAGAAGGAAAGATCAGTAAAGTTATTTCTGATTTTAAAGAAGGCAAATTACGAGAAGCAACCTCTGGTGATGGTTGTAAACATTAGATTAGTGACTGGAATGGTTCAGATAGCCGTAGTTTCAGGGAAAGGTGGAACAGGTAAAACTTTGGTTGCAACGAGCTTAGCCTTATCGATTAACAATGTTCAACTCTTAGATGCAGATGTAGAAGAACCCAATAGTGCTTTGTTTCTATGTTATCGAGTTCAACCTATTGATAAAGCAGAGATTCCTGTCCCTGTTATAGATAAGGAAATATGTACTCACTGTGGAAAATGTAGTGATAGTTGTGAATATAATGCACTCGCAAACCTACCTGGGGAAGTTCTTCTTTTCGAAAAAATATGTCATGGGTGTGGAGTATGTTCGGAAGTGTGTCCTGTTAATGCTATAACTGAAAGATATAGACCAATTGGTACAATTTACTCAGGAAGAGAACAGAACCTTCTCTTTAACTATGGTGAACTTATTGTTGGTGAAGAGTTAGCTACACCAGTAATAACAAAATTAAAAGAGTTTGTTAAAGAAGATAGAGATTTTGTCATTTTTGATTCACCTCCTGGTTCTTCTTGCTCTATGGTTGAAACAGTGATTGATACTGATTTTGTTTTGTTGATAGGAGAACCCACACCATTTGGTCTTTCTGACATGAAAATTGTCGTGGAAACTCTTAGACAATTACATAAAAAATTTGGTGTAATAATAAACAAGGATGGAATGGGAAATGAGGAAATGGTGGAATATTGTGAAAAAGAACAAATTGCCATTTTAATGAAAATACCTTTTGATTTGGAAATTGCAAGGCAATACTCTTTAGGTAAAACTTTGGTACAATCTTTTCCTAAATGGAAAAACGATTTTACACAACTTGCTCTAAAAATCAAGGAGATGGTATAATATGGAAAAAAAGAGCAAGATAAAACAATTAACTGTAATTTCAGGAAAAGGAGGTACAGGCAAATCATCAATTATAGCTTCTTTAGCATATATTTTGAAAGAGAAAGTAATTCTTGCTGATGCAGATGTAGATGCAGCTGACTTGTATTTAATTTTTACACCTAAGGATTCATCTTCTCATGAATATTATGGTTTGAAAAAAGCTGAAATAGATCTTAATGTATGTACAAAATGTAATATATGCAGAGATTCTTGTAGATTTGATGCTATAGATCCTGATTTCTTTGTGCAACCATTCAAATGTGAAGGATGTAGCTTATGTTACCATGTATGCCCTGAATCTGCTGTAATGATGAAAGACCATGTTTCAGGTCATTATTTTATTTCTGATACTAGAATTGGAAAAATGGTACATGCCAAACTTAAACCAGGCGAAGAGAGCTCCGGATTGCTTGTAGCAGAAGTAAGAAAAAAAGCTAATGAAGTTGCTAAGGAACTCAACAAAGATCTTGTCCTAATTGATGGTTCTCCTGGAATAGGCTGTCCAGTAATTAGCTCAATTACAGGATCAGATTTAGCATTGGTTGTAACTGAACCAACAATTTCTGGAAAACACGACTTAGAGCGAGTCTTGAAACTTTTGGAGCAATTTCGAATAGGGAGTTATGTTATTGTTAACAAAACAGATATTAATTTAGAAATCACTCAAGAGATTGAAGAAATCTGTAAAGAAAAAACCCCAGTAATTGCAAATATCCCTCATAATCACATCTTTACAACTGCTATGATTGATCAAAAAACTGTAATTGAAATGGAATCAAATACTAAGGAAGAAAAAGAAATACAAGAAACACTCTTCAAAATTGCAAAAACTATAGAAGAAAAATTACAAATAAAAAACTAGTTTTTTCATACGTTGATGTATTTTGGGTAAATTTAAAGAATAGCTACATTTAGTTTTAGAAGGATGATGCATGAAGGTTAAAATTACAACTTTATATGATTCTCAATTTTTCAAATGGAGAAACTTTGGTGCATTTAATGGAGTATCTTTTCACATTTCAATAAATAAAGAACAGATAATTTCTGATTTAGGCTTGATAAGTTGGCGTTTAATTCGGAATATGAAGAATCTCAATGTAAATCCAGATGAGATTGATAAGGTTTTTCTAACTCATGGTCATATGGATCATGTTAGAGGTCTGATCGGTCTCATTAGAGCTAGAACTATTTCAACTAAACTACCCGTATTTACTCATCCTGATGCATCAATACAAAGATATTCTTTTATTAAAAACAGAAAAATGTGGAATGCTGGTTTTCCTATATTTGAACCCGAAATAGAGGAAAAAATACAGTTTATATTTAATAAAAAGTCTATTCAAATTGCTCCTAATCTTTTCACTACAGGAGAAATCTCTCTTGAGGAAAGAACCAATGTCCAGAATCTTTCTAGACATTATAAATGTAAAATAAATGATACATGGGGATTTGATTCAGTTATTGATGATCAATCTTTAGTACTTCAGACTTCTGAAGGTCTTGTATTAATCACTGGTTGTTGTCATTCTGGATTGCTGAATACATGTAACAAAGCTAAGGAGCTGTTTAATGACGATATTCATGCTATAATTGGTGGAGTGCATATGGTTTTCGCCAATGAGGAGAAAGTTGAACAAGTTATTAATAACATTAAGCGAGAGCTCAGAAATCCGATATTATATCTTAATCATAGCACTGGAACTAAAGCAATTAGGATGATGAAGAAAGAATTTGGGGAGGAGAAAGTTAGAAATTGTTCCGTAGGTACAAAAATAAAATTCGATTTTTAGAAAAAAAAGGAAAAATCCTATTTTCCTACTTCTTGAAGAATAGCAGGAATTAGGTTTGGAAAATCTTCGTTTTCATGTAATCCTGCATTTGGATCATCTGTAGCAATCACATTAAGTATAGCTACATCTGCACCATTGAAATATGCTGATCTTACATTTTGTGGTTCCAAACCCCCAGCAACAGAAATAAATGTATCATACTTTGAACGAACTTTTGAAATATCTTTGTAGCGTATAATACTCTTTACATCAGCTTCTTCATCTCTTCCTTTATGAATAACAACGAAATTAGGTCTATTTCTAAGAGGGAGGAGTCTTTTTAGTGGGTCAGTGACTCCCAACATATCTACCATAGAGTATATCCCATATCTAGCACAATTAGCATTGAATAAATCTATAGTTATAGTTGGAGCTGAACCCATTACTGTAACTGCGTTAGCACCAGATTGACTAGCAAAAAGGATCTCTCTGACTGCGCCATCAGTTACTTTAAGATCAGCAACCACCATACCTTTCCACATTCTTCTTATCAATCTAATACCTGCAACTCCAGTTAGTTTTAGGTAGGGAGTCCCTGCTTCGATTATTATTCTAGGATCATAAGGAATCTGTGACAAAACTCGTCTTACTTGAGAAGCATCTCGATTGAATGCAATTTGTATATAGCGAGTATTGGGGTCGAGCAAGTCTTTCCCTCTTATTTCTTAGTTTTCTTGACTACTTCTGATAATCCTTCAGAAAGATCATTTGGCATAAAAATAACAATCTTTTCACTTGGATCTTGGGCTATGTCTCTAATTGTTTGTAATGTTCTTAAAGTTAAAGCCCCTCTCTCTTCTGAGAGTTTTCTAGCTGCATCAGCTAGGTTTTTAGCAGCAATAAATTCTCCTTCAGATTGAATAATAACAGCTCGCTTTTCCCTTTCAGCTTCAGCTTGTTTAGCGAAAGCTCTTTTCATTTCCGCTGGCAATTCAATTTCTTGAATTTTGATACTTTGAATGTCAATTCCCCATTCATTTGTTTCTTTGTCAACAATAGATCGAATGTCATTAGCAATCTGATCACGTTCAATTAAGACTTGATCTAGCTCCATAGTTCCCATTGTATCTCGTAAAGCTGCTTGAGTATATTGCCTCACAGCGTAGACATAATTCTCAATCTTGATAACTGCATCTGCCGGTCTCTCAACTTTAAAGTAGACAACAGTATTTGCTAATACAGGGATATTATCTTTTGTCATAACTTCTTGTCTGGGTATATCTTGAGTAATGATTCTCAAATCTACTTTCTTTGCTGATTCTATAATTGGTGTAACATAAACCAAACCAGGTCCTATGGTTCTCTTATAGTGTCCTAATCTAAAAACAACTAATCGTTCATATTCCATAGTTATTCTAATTCCTGCTAAAAGCAGAATAACAATAATTCCACCTATTACAGAACATACTGCTATTATTATTGTACTTACAAATGGTTCCATTTTTTCACCTAATTTTTAATTCTGGCTAAATGAATATTGATAGAAAGTATTAATTAAAGCTATCCCATTGTCTAAATATAGAAGAAATTAAAACTATAGGTGTAATCTATTGAATATCATAGAGAAATATCGTTTTGGTAAGATTGTTGTTAATGGAAAATCATTTTCTAAAGATTTAATTATCTTCCCAGATGAAATAAAATCAAAATGGTGGAGAAAACAGGGTCATTCTCTACATTTAGATGATTTGCTAATTCTTGATGAGAAAAAAATAGATGTTTTAGTTGTAGGTACAGGTGCATTTGGTAGAGTTAATGTTCCTGCTGATGTCATTCAGAAACTCAATGAAAGAGATATAGTAGTTATTGCTAAAAAAACCTCGGAAGCGGTAGAAGAATATAATAAACTAGCAAAAGAAAACAAGATTGTAGCTGCTGCACTCCATTTAAATTGCTAAAAATATTGTTTTAATCCTCAGAGTAGATTTTATAAATATCTAATCTTTTGTACTAAACCATGTCAGATTACGTTATTAAGCAATATCAAGAAGAATTTATTGAAGATCAATTTAAGGTAGGATCAGAAGTAGTTAAAGATTGGAAGTTTTTTGGACAAACATCTGTTGAAGAACTTAAACAGTCCTACTCCCAAGAGGATTTTGACCCTGAAACAAGATTATACTGCTTTAAAGATGAGAAACTTGTAGGATTTTTAACAGCTGCAGTAAATGAAACAGAAGAAGAAAGATTTGGATTTCTAAGATTACCTTTTGTTTTACCAGAACATAAGGATGCAGAAGAATTACTGTTTAATGAGATAGTTGAGGTTTTTAAGAAAAAAGGAATTAAGAAGATAAGAGCTCAAGCTTCAAATCTTTGGGGGAATTCATTAGAATTAGTCAAAAAATGGAATTTCGATAAGAAGGATGAGAACTTTTATGTTTACATAGCAGATTTAAAAGAGGTTGCAGTGGATAAAAACGACAAAATAGAAATCCGATCTTTTGATTATGAAAAAGATGTAGAACCTATGGTAGAGATCTTTAAGGAAAAATATGGTTACACTGAAGAAGCAGCTAAACAGAATTTTGAAACCATAAAGAATTTTGATAGAGTGATTGCACACTTAATTGTTCAAAAAGATGAGAATATAGTTGGGAGAGCTTTAGCTTATCTTACTGATGACCCCAAACTTGCGATTAATGGTTTCATGTTTGGAGATGATGATGTAAAGAAAGCTATGCTTTCAGAAATTATTGAAAAAAGTAAAGAAAAAGAAGTTGAAAAATTACAAATGTTCTTCAACCTTCCAAACAAGCAACTTATCCCTGCATATGAGAAACTTGGTTTTAAGTTAGATGGAAAAGGAATTAATTTTGAGAAAGAAATCTAATTTTCTTTTTTTTCCTATTCTGGAATGCTTCTTGGAATATTGGGATCATCTTCTGCAGGAAACATTTTACCATTTCGACCTAAGGTTATTTGCTTTTTGTCTTGAAACATTTTACACCAACCATCCTCAATGGTAACAACATCTCCTACGTTATATTTTTCTCCTGTATCTGCACCCCATAGGGTTAATACTGTTGAATCTGTATCATCAACCACTAAGATCTCCCAAACAAACAATGTTCGTCCTCTAGCTTCTACTTGACGCGGACCTTGTTTTGATATGATTCTTGCTTTAACTATATCAAAATTTTTTTCTGGTTCTAATTCTGCTATCTTCAAATTTATCACTTCTAACCGTATATTATATTTTCAAAATCACTCACACTTAAGTGTATCCCTACATTTAAAAAATTAATATATGCATCTCATTGGTGAGATGCTAACTTAAAACTACTTGATTGTAGAGTTTCTTTATCAAACCTTTTGAAGGTTTTAATTCACCTTTCTCCAACTTTTTAATTGTGTCTATCAAAAGTTCATTAATAGGCATCTCTACGTTATACTCTTTTCCAAGCTCAACTACTTTTCCGTTTAGATAGTCGATTTCAGTTGTTTTATTGTTTCTTATATCTTGTAAAGTTGAAACGATTGCATCTTTGTTTTCATGAGTCATTCTCATAACTACTGTTCGTGCTATACCAAAACTGATTAAATCATAATTATAAAGCATCTCAGGATAAAGACGCCCTTGAAATGGATTAAGTTTTAAACCTAAAGCATCAACAACATGAACTAATTCCTTCCATGTCCATAAAGCTAAAGTAAGACCAGAAACATCACCTGCAATTTCCCCAAGAGCAAAGTTACCAATAGCACATATTGGATTAATAGTGCAGTTAATCATCACTTTCATCCACACGTCACTTATGATATTCTCAGAGATTGAGGTTGGAGCAATTTTATTAAGAGCTTTCAAAATAAATTCAGGAACTTCTCTACCTTTCTCTGGTGTCATTTCAGCTGTAAGTTTTCCCACAATTATATCGCCATCAGTAGTCTGAACAGCAACACCTTCATCTTCTAGAAGAACGTTGAAACCTATTACACATGGATAAACATTTTCAAACTTAGTTTTATCAAAAATATCTTGAGCGACAAAACCATTTTGAAGTGAAACTATAGGAGTTTCTTTTGGTAATGTATCTTGTAATTCCTGAACAAAAGCTAAAGTAGGATTTGCTTTCAATGTTATAAAAAGTGCATCAGGTGTTAAATTACCGTTTTTAAGATCATCTACTGTTATAGCTTTTATTTTCGAGCTAAGGTTTCCCATATAACTCTTATATATTACAGGATTTTTCTTGAAATATTCTTTATGTCTTTCTCTTCCTAGAAGGAAAACCTCTGCATTTTCTTGAGAAATACTTGCTGCGACTGCACAACCAATGGCACCAGGACCTATAACTACAATTTTCATATTTTTACTCCACCTTCTTCATCCATTTCAGACCCTCTTTGAAAGCTTTTTTATTGACTTGTTTCAAGAGGATATTTCTACCTAGGTATTCCAAAACATACTCTTCAGCTTTATTTGTTGGTATCTCTAGTTCTGGGAATGTTGTCAAAATAGAGAAAACAGCAACATTAACAGGTTTTAGTTTAAATTTTACACTTGCTTCAAAGCCTAATGCGTCAAAAATATAAGTTTCGGAAGAATATTTTATTATCTCTCGATCAATATCTTCAGCATCTGGAAACATTTCTAAACCTAAATCAACTGTTGTTCTTATATCATATTTATTAGAAACTAGTACTTTGGGTTTTGTTTCTCTAGCTAAATAGAGATAACGTAAGGTCTCAAGTTTTTCTAATCCTATAATAATATCTACATCTTTAGCAGCAAACAGAGGATTATCAGCTTCATTTATTCGAATGAAGGATTGTACCGATCCTCCCCTTTGAGATAAACCATGCATCTCATTGTAACACACTTTCTTTCCTAGCATAAAGCTTGTGTTTGCTATCAGCTTTGCTAGAGTAATAACTCCCTGACCACCTAGACCAACAATTGCAATGTTTAATGTATTATTTTGTTTATCACTCATTTGCTTACACCTTCTTTTTCTTTCGTGGAATTATTGCAGCTTGAGGACATACTCCTACACAAATATTACATGCTGTGCATGTATCTTCTTTTATGACCATTTTACCGTCTTTTTTAATGATTGATGGGCATGAAAATTCAATAAAACATGTACCACACATATTGCAAAGCTCTTCATCGATATAAGGTGGTTCTCCTAAATCCAAACTATGTCTATAGAGCTCTACTACACACTCACCATTAAAAATCACTACAGAAGGTCCTTCGAAAGCCATTGCTTCCCTAAATATCTTTGTATTTTCTTTAGTATCCTCAACTCTAATTGATCTCACCCATTCAACTCCTAATCCTCGGACTACTTGTTCAATATCTAGTTGTTTTTGTCCTTTTGCTTTTTTCTCGTCAGAGCTTGGAGTGGGTTGTCCACCGGTCATAGCAGTAAGAGAATTATTAAGAATCGCCACAGTAATGTTGTGATTATAAAGAACAGCATCAATAAGTGGAGGAATACCTGCATGAAAGAAAGTTCCATCACCGATTATTGCAACTACTGGTTTATCATTAGTTAATGAGAAACCTATAGCTGTTCCTATACTTGCTCCCATACATAACCAAAAATCTCCAACATCTACTGGAAACACTTGACCTAAAGCGTAACAACCTATATCAGAAGGGATAATATCAGTTGTTTTAGTTGCTCTTTTTATCGTATAGAATGCTCCTCTATGACAACAACCGTCACATAATCGTGGAAGTGTTCTTGGGATTAATTGATCTTCTCTTCCAAAAACATGTGCATATGGAGATGGCTCTACAGGTTTGACCTTAAACACTTCTTCATTAATTGGATCCGTTGCTATCCTCTTGAAAGCTTCATCCAATACATCAGGTAAAATTCGATTTTCTTCAGGAATAGCTAGTTGTTCTTTCCCAAATACTTTCAAATCTAGTTTATATCTACCTATTATGCTTAATACTTCACTTTCTAGATAACTTTCAAGTTCTTCAACAAAATAGATGTATTTGTATTTTTGAAGAATCTCAACAATTTGCTTTTCGTTTAAAGGATGAATAGCACTTATCTTAAGAATAGGAATATCTAACTTATTGAGATTTCTCATATATTCTACCATTGGATAAATTGCACCTTGAGTTATAATCAATTTATCAGACAATGATTCATTGTATTTAAGCTCATTATATGCTTTAAAATCTTCATCTTCTCTGATTTGATCTAGATTAGCATGTAAACCTTTGTGCAAAACATATCTTGCTGGAATTGCATATTTCACATCTTTGAAGAAATCTCCCTTTTTTTCTAACTTCTCTTCAACAACTTTCATTCTAACTTCGGAAGTGTTTAATGAATTGAAGCTTGTTAATCGCACTATGAATATAGTGTTATACTTCTCTGATAACTCATAAGCTTGCACCATTGTATCTTTGATTTCCTGAGAAGTTGAAGGTTCCAAAATAGGTAGATGTGAGAATTTGCCCCAAAATCTAGAGTCTTGTTCATTTTGACTCGACAAACATCCTGGATCATCAACAACAACTACAACCATTCCTCCCTGAACGCCAAAATATGCTAGAGCCATTAAAGGATCAGATGCCACATTTAATCCAACATGTTTCATGATTACAGCTGAACGGACACCTGAAAGAGCTGCTGCTCCAGCTATCTCAAGAGCAACTTTTTCGTTAACAGAAAATTCAAAATAAAGTTGTCCTTTTTGATGTAATTTATACAATTGCATCTGAATTTCAGTACTAGGTGTTCCAGGATAAGCTGCAGTCAGACCTACTTTAGCTTCAAGTAAACCTTGAACAACAGCTCTATTACCCATGAGTAATTGAACTACCTCACCTTCTCCTGATGCTCCTCCCTTATCAGTTTTAGAATCTACTGCTTTCATCTAGATGACCATTATAATAGTTATTATAGTTAATATCGTACTAATTATTTTATTAGAGATAACTCTATTTTGAACATGGTATTTTTAAAACTTTTGTCCGAAAAAATTAACAGATTAATAGTTTTACTCAATTATTTCTTTAATTCTTCAATGATTTCTTTGATATTCCCAATCTTCTTTTCTATCTGAGGATTACTTTCAAACTCTTCTAATACAACAAGAGCTTCTTCATAGTATGATAAAGCCCCAATCATATCTCCTCTATCTTTCAGTAATTCTCCTATTTGTTGTAGATTCACAAAATGTATTCCATTATGCTTCTGTGTAAATTTTTCTCTATTTACAGATCCTTCTTGAAATTCTTTCAAATAATTAAGATTCTCCTTTAGAACTTCATCTGTGAACATTACATCATCATGTCCAGACAAGATAATCACAGGTTCTCTCGCTAAATACTCTTCTAATGTCGCAATATATTCAGATATGTCCAAAATTCGAATGTAGGGGAGAGGAGTTTCGAGATTGTCTCCAACAAACAACACTTCATCGATATGATCGAAACAAG